>NZ_VVIN01000198.1:0-836 GCF_008711145.1 Arenibacter lacus | reverse complement strand
TGATTTTTATAGTGGTGTTTTGGGTTGGATTTCCGTTTTAATAGGGCGAGTCTTAACTTTTACTATTATGCCTGATGTCATTTTCATCGCTTTTTTTATAGAGTGATTGTAGAAGGATGGTTCCTTCGGCTTTTTCTTGACAAGTTGTTGGAGTGTTTTTTCTCTTTCCAGCTCGGAATCCCTTGCGGGTTTTACATTTGTGGCTTCTTGTGGGTGTCTTGCATTTGGTTGGGAAGAACTTCCCTAATTATTTGGTTTTTGGATGTGATGTAGCCCTACTTAGTTGAAGTGGGTGTAGGGTGTTAGGTCTTGGGGTTTTCTCCTTCTGCTATTCTAGGGGTTGGCTGTAGAGCTTAAGGAGGGGTGATCTTAGGTTCTTTAAAGGGTGCTTTTATTTGATATAGCTGGGGGAGTTGTGTTCCCAATCCTTTATTATAGGGCCTCCCGTTTGACGAATTTTTGATTTATACTATGATATTCGTTAGTTGGTGTTGGCTAGTCAGGTAATTGGAGGTGGAAGACAGCGGAGAGGGGGTGTAGGGTTTTTGTAAAGTGTGGTTAATAGGGGGAGTGCATGGGTTCAGTCATGTTGGTCTTTAAGCTTTCTTTATTAATACCCGATGATATTAGGTGGTAGTGGCCTGTGTTTGCCGCCTTCCTCTAAGTGGGGGTTGCGTTGTTGCTTAGTCGTAAGTATGCTTGTGGTAGGGGAATTTAATTAGCTTGCTTATAATCGGTTTCCTATTGTTTTCGTTTATAGGAAGGGTAGAAGGGGGAGGAGTGTAAGTGGGTGTTGGGGTTTTCTACCTACAAGGTCTAAGGAGGTTTGTGGTATA
>NZ_VVIN01000197.1:0-837 GCF_008711145.1 Arenibacter lacus | reverse complement strand
CATACCACAAAACTCCTTAGACCTTGTAGGTAGAAAACCCCAACACCCACTTACACTCCTCCCCCTTCTACCCTTCCTATAAACGAAAACAATAGAAAACCGACTATTAGCAAGCTAATTAAATTCCCCTACCACAAGCATACTTACGACTAAGCAACAACGCAACCCCCACTTAGAGGAAGGCGGCAAACACAAGCCACTACCACCTAATATCATCGGGTAATAATAAAGAAAGCTTAAAGACCAACATGACTGAACCCATGCACTCCCCCTATTAACCACACTTTACAAAAACCCTACACCCCCTCTCCGTTGTCTTCCACCTCCAATTACCTGACTAGCCAACACCAACTAACGAATATCATACTATAAATCAAAAATTAGTCATACGGGAGGCACTATAACGGCAGATATAGAAAACAGCTTCCCCTAACTATATCAAATAAAAGCACCCTTTAAAGAACCTTAGATTACACCTCCTTAAGCTCTACAGCCACCCCCTAGAATAGCAGAAGGAGAAAACCCCAAGACCCAACACCCTACACCCACTTCAACTAAGTAGGGCTACATCACATCCAAAAACCAAATAATTAGGGAAGTTCTTCCCAACCAAATGCAAGACACCTACAAGAAGCCACAAATGTAAAACCCGCAAGGAATTCCGAGCTGGAAAGAGAAAAAACACTCCAACAACTTGTCAAGAAAAAGCCGAAGGAACCATCCTTCTACAATCATTCTATAAAAAAAGCGATGAAAATGACATCAGGCATAATAGTAAAAGTTAAGACTCGCCCTATTAAAAAGGAAATCCAACCCAAAACACCACTATAAGAATCG
>NZ_VVIN01000196.1:0-855 GCF_008711145.1 Arenibacter lacus | reverse complement strand
TTACAGTAACAGAAAAAAAGTAACGAAATGATACAGTACATCCTAGAGTGCATGGCGTTTCAGCTGTTATTTTTAATAGTGTATGACCTGTTTTTGAAAAAGGAAACTTTTTTCCAATGGAACAGGGCATACCTTCTAAGCTCTTTTGTGCTTTCCATTGTACTTCCTTGGATAAAGATCGAAGCCCTAAAGACTACGGTGTCCCAAGAATCCTTTGTATATCCGGAATATCTGTGGGGCATGGACATGTCGGCTGGAGTGGTAGCGACCCCTGAACTTTCAGCCTCAATCCAACTTTCTACCACCGAAATGGTTCTTTATGGGGGAATGCTCTTAGCAGCAGTATTGTTTTGCTTTAAACTGTATCAAATAGTACAACTAAAAAGAAAGGGCGAGATCCGCTACTTTAAAAGTTTTACCAGAATAATGGTGCACAATAGTCAAATGGCCTTTTCATTTTTCAGGTCCATTTTCATAGGGGACAAAGTATTGGAAAAGGATCATGATAGTATCATTCAGCACGAGCTGGTGCATATAGAACAGCGCCATTCTTTGGATTTATTATTCTTTGAGCTCATGCGGATTATTGCTTGGTTTAATCCCCTAGTCTACGTCTATCAAAACCGAATTTCCGAATTGCACGAGTTCATCGCCGATGCAAAAGTGGCCAAAACACACAAAGCAGCTCAATACCAAATGTTGTTATCGCAGGCTTTTCAGACCCAAAATATTTCATTCATCAATCATTTTTATAAAAGTTCATTAATCAAAAAACGAATCGTCATGTTACAGAAAACAAAGTCAAAACAAATCTGGAGGTTAAAGTATTTATTGATGCTTCCCTTGGTCCTTGGT
>NZ_VVIN01000195.1:0-904 GCF_008711145.1 Arenibacter lacus | reverse complement strand
TGGCGTATCCGTAGCCGTAAGTTCTACATAGAAATTCCCTGCAGGAAGTCCGGAAATAGTAAGCACTCCCGGTGCTACCCCGGAACTTGTTATGGACGTGGTAAAACCATTGCTATGGAACACCTCATAGGAGTAGTTGCCGGTATAATCGGTTACATTGATCTCCATCACCCCATCGGAGGCCCCAAAACAAGTCACGGGCGTACTGGCCGAGGCCACTACGTCGATTAGATCGTAGGGAGCAACGGTATAAGGTGCGGTGGTAAAGTAACAACCGGTCACATTATCCGTCACTCTAAAGGTATAATCCCCAGGTACGCTAAGGCTATAAGTAGCAGTAGCTCCAGCAACCGAAGTCTGTACCCCATTGGGGTTGCCCAAGGGCAACAGCTCAAAGGTAAAGTCACCAGAACCACCAGTAACCGTTAATTCAACCGCTTCGTCATTGGTACAGCTAATAGCAGTCTGTTGGGTAACTAGCACATCGGTAATAACGGGTAGTGGGTTGATACTTAGGTTATCGGTATCCGTACAACCATTGGCATCCCGTACCGTTACCGTGAAATTTTGCACGGCACCCGTATCGTTGATGTTAAAGGTATTATTCGCAAAGAAATTTACTCCGTCAATGCTGTACATATAGGGTCCGGTTCCTCCAGATCCCGCAGCCGTAATGACCGCCTGGGAAACCGAATTGTCTACCGCACAGGAGAAATCCGTCGCAGTAGCACTGGCCACCAATGCAGGCGGTTCGTCAATGGTGAAAGGCACATCCACCATACAAAATCTCGCCGATCTTACCCTTACCATATAATTGCCCTGACCTAATCCCGTATACACATTGGAGAATTGAGGTAGCAACTGAATAACCCCACCAGCACCATTCAAAAGCTGGTAAGTATAC
>NZ_VVIN01000194.1:0-907 GCF_008711145.1 Arenibacter lacus | reverse complement strand
GGTCCATTGAAAAATGAAACCATAACTGGTGTTTGTATTTTAAGAATACCTCCTAACCTAATTTCTCAATACTTAACGAGTCTGCAGGGCGGAAAGTTAGAAGTAAGGCTCTAATTAGAAGCTTAACACTTCAAATTCTGATCTTCTATTTTCTTTATGTTTGGACTCTGGGCAGTACTTAGTGCCATCACAGTCGTTCAACAACTGCTTCTCACCAAATGCTTCGCCTTGTAGTCTGCTAGCATCTACTCCTTTTTCGTTTACTAGATAATCGATGGTGTTCTTCACCCTTCTCTCGGTAAGCTTCATATTGTATTCCTGAGAACCTCTAGAATCAGCATGAGAGCTAACTTTTAAGGTAACACCTGGATTGGCCTCCAAGATTACCACTAGCTTATCCAATCTTTCCTTTTCTGCTTTGCTCACCCAGGCGGAATTAAAAGCGAAACTTACATTACCTACGTCTTTCACCTGCTGCTTAATAGTAGCTCTTCGTTGGTTTTCGGCATCTCTTTTTGCCTTCTCCTCAGCAGCTAAACGCGCCTGCTCCTTCTCCCTTGCCAATCGCTCTGCACGTAAACGAGCCTCTTCTTCCGCTTGCTTTGCTGCGTTGATGGAATCGGTGATTCGCTGCTGCTCATTAATCAAAGCTTGTTTTTCTAATCCTCTTTTAGAGAGTCCTTTTTCTATACCAAAACGATATACAACTCCGGCATGGTGCTGCAAGTGGTTACCAGCGTCACCCATACCCCATTTTCCAGAGCTACTAAAGTCTAAACCTACGCGATCTGAAAACCAAGTTCTAAATCCGACAACGGCATTATAGGTCCCCATATCTTCACCATTGGCTCTAGTGTACCCTAGTCCGGCCCCTACATAAGGATCAAAGAAACCAGTTTCTCCAATT
>NZ_VVIN01000193.1:0-912 GCF_008711145.1 Arenibacter lacus | reverse complement strand
AGTCCATTATTATATGGACCATAACTGGTGTTTGTACTTTGTATTAACTTCTCCCCTACCTTGATTGTTGCATCTCCTTAACGAGTCTGCAGTGCGGAAAGTTAGAAGTAAGGCTCTAATTAGAAGCTTAACACTTCAAATTCTGATCTTCTATTTACTCTATGCTTCGATTCTGGGCAGTACTTAGTACCGTCACAGTCGTTCAACAACTGCTTCTCACCAAATGCTTCTCCTTTTAGTCTGCTAGCGTCAACTCCTTTTTCGTTAACTAGATAGTCGATCGTATTTTTTACCCTTCTTTCGGTAAGCTTCATATTGTATTCCTGAGAACCTCTAGAATCAGCATGTGAGCTAACTTTTAAGATTACTCCTGGATTGGCCTCTAAGATTACCACTAACTTATCCAATCTTTCCTTTTCTGCTTTGCTAACCCAGGCGGAATTAAAAGCGAAACTTACATTACCAACGTCTTTCACCTGCTGCTTAATAGTAGCTCTTCGTTGGTTTTCGGCATCTCTTTTTGCCTTCTCCTCAGCAGCTAAACGCGCCTGCTCCTTCTCTTTTGCCAATCGCTCTGCACGTAAACGAGCCTCTTCCTCTGCCTTCTTAGCGGCGTTAATAGAGTCTGCTACTCGCTGTTGCTCATTGATCAAGGCTAGTTTTAGCATTCCTTTTCTGGATAGTCCTTTTTCAATTCCGAAACGATAAACAACTCCTGCATGGTGCTGCAAGTGGTTACCAGCGTCACCCATACCCCATTTTCCTGAGCTACTAAAGTCTAAACCAAATTCATCTGAAAACCAAGTTCTAAATCCGACAACGGCATTATAGGTCCCCATATCTTCACCATTGGCTCTAGTGTACCCTAGTCCGGCCCCTACATACGGATCAAAGAAACCAGTTTCTCCAATG
>NZ_VVIN01000192.1:0-936 GCF_008711145.1 Arenibacter lacus | reverse complement strand
ATGAAACAAAAAAGCGGTGCCAGTGCTTAGCAAGGGCCCCGCTTTTTAGGTAGCGGGTCATTTTCTTTTCGATTAGTGAGTACGTTCAGTAAGCAGGAAATGCGTACCTGCTATGAAGAGAGCAAAAGCTTCAACTTATTTAATAAAATCACTTCAGACTTATTCTTATGCGCAAAGGAAGCAGCTATATCATCTGCTGTTTTCCATATCCGATTTTTTATTTCAGGACTAAATAAGGGGGGATTCTTCAAGTAAAAAGCCTCAAATTCATCAAAACAATCCTTCGCTTTTTTTTCTTGTTGGTGTAGTAGCTCAAATTTTTCTTGGATAAGCTTACTAGCTGCATCTCCATCGTTCAAGGAAACCCAATAATTACGAATACTGTTTTGGAGCGATGCCACTTCCTGTGGCACTATGTTTTTATCGGCCTTCGCAAGGGCATAAAATAATTTTCCCAAATTTTCATAGAATTCCTTTGGTTGTTCTGTGGGTAACATAGTCCTGTTTTAGATTAAATTCGTGTAATGCCTAGTGAGTGATAGTTGACTGAATTCGGCTTCCCTTAAAAATACAAAAATGATTTTTGATGGTCTGTGTCATTTTAGTTTGGGAGCCATCAATTAGGTTGCTATATTTAGTGTTTTGGGAAACATGGGAGTGAAGTGGGCGTAAAAGCTTCACAGGAAAGAGATTGCTTATCATGGTCTAAGACTGATATTACAACATAAATTAATGTAATTTTATACAATGCGCGTATTTGAGAAGAATAAGGATATTTTTCAACTGCTTTCCGAAGCGGTATCCGAGGGGATTTTGGTGGTGAACCAAGAACGTATAATTGTAGCCACCAATCACCGAACCAACGAAATGTTTGGCTATAAGGAGAATGAGATAAGGGATCAGAATTTAAACATGTTGATTCCGGACAACCTTCAT
>NZ_VVIN01000191.1:0-937 GCF_008711145.1 Arenibacter lacus | reverse complement strand
GTGAAACAAAAAAGCGGTGCCAGTGCTTAGCAAGGGCCCCGCTTTTTAGGTAGCGGGTCATTTTCTTTTTCTATAAGGAAGCACTTTCAATTGGCAGGAAATGCGTACCTGCTATGAAGAGAGCAAAAGCTTCAACTTATTTAAAATAATCACTTCAGACTTATTCTTATGCGCAAAGGAAGCAGCTATATCATCTGCTGTTTTCCATATGCGATTTTTTATTTCAGGACTAAATAAGGGGGGATTCTTCAAGTAAAAAGCCTCAAATTCATCAAAACAATCCTTCGCTTTTTTTTCTTGTTGGTGTAGTAGTTCAAATTTTTCTTGGATAAGCTTACTAGCTGCATCTCCATCGTTCAAGGAAGCCCAATAATTACGAATACTGTTTTGGAGCGATGCCACTTCCTGTGGCACTATATTTTTATCGGCCTTGGCAAGGGCATAAAATAATTTCCCCAAATTTTCATAGAATTCCTTTGGTTGTTCTGTGGGTAACATAGTGCAGTTTTAGATTAAATTCGTGTAATGCCCAATGAGTGATAGTTGACTGAATTCGGCTTCCCTTAAAAATACAAAAATGATTTTTGATGGTCTGTGTCATTTTAGTTTGGGAGCCATCAATTAGGTTACTATATTTAGTGTTTAGGGAAACATGGGAGTGAAGGAGGCGTAAAAGCCTCACAGGAAAGAGTTTGCTTATCATGGTCTAAGACTGATCTTACAACATAAATTAATGTAATTTTATACAATGCGCGTATTTGAGAAGAATAAGGATATTTTTCAACTGCTTTCCGAAGCGGTTTCCGAGGGAATTTTGGTGGTGAACCAAGAACGTGTCATTGTGGCCACCAATCACCGAACCAACGAAATGTTTGGCTATAAAGAGAATGAGATAAAGGATCAGAATTTAAACATGTTGATTCCGGATAACCTTCAC
>NZ_VVIN01000190.1:0-959 GCF_008711145.1 Arenibacter lacus | reverse complement strand
TTAGGGCGGTACGCCCTATGTTTTTTGGAGGCAGCTGCATCGAAGGCCAACGCGCCAACTGGCCCCTCGCTGCAAATGCAAGTCGTTGCATTTTCCGTTCGGTCCTCTGCAGCAAAATCTTCTTCCTCTGATATCTTAGGAAAACCAGCGGGTGCGTACAAACAAACTGTTACCTATACCGGTACGGCGTTGTAAGACTTATTGTAATAAAGATGAATTTAGGGATTCCCTTGGTTGCAGATACGGCAGTCTTGGGAATCCTTTTAGTTTATGACATGTCGGTGTTTGAACCGGAATGTTGTAAATCTGCACTTGGAGGGTGATGTAAGTTGCTGGCATCAAGGGTTGTGTTGATTTCTGAAGCCTTTGCTTGTGGTTAATTTACTACACGCCTTTCCTTTATCTACTACAGAGGTAACTACAGGTCCCTGGTATCTTTGCCGTGTCCTTTTAAACAAAGGGTTAAGAAAAATAATAATCCCTAAATCAAAAAAACCATGAAAAATTCAATAATCATCGCAGCCTTCGCTCTTGTAGCATTCGTATTCGGAACTAACCAGGCGCAAGCGCAAGAAGAGGCAACTACTACAGTAAACATCACATTAGCTGATGTGATTTCCATCGATGCTTCCAGTGTCGCTAATAATGGAGTCGTAAACTTTGAATATACTACCGCCGAACACTACAACAACGGGCTGCCTGCCAAAACCCAAGAAAGTGCTTTAATCGTGACCTCTACCAAGAACTTTAACGTAACGGTAAAGGCCGGTGGAAAGGACTTTAAGGATGGCGCTAATAAAATACCTGTAGACGTACTTACCATCCAAGCCACCGGAGGAACTATGGGTGGAGCAAAGCAAACTGTAGTATTGTCTGATAAAGAGCAGACCTTGGTAGGCGATGCCGACCTGGGGAGTGAATTAACGATCGATTTCAACTATGAGATTCCAGCGGAGAAA
>NZ_VVIN01000189.1:0-992 GCF_008711145.1 Arenibacter lacus | reverse complement strand
GGAAGGTTGTTGCGCAGTCTGACGTTAAGGCTATGGCAAGTAGGGCAGGCAGGGAAACGAATAGTCTCCGTCTGCGCTTAGCCAAAGCTTTTTATTTCTTTTTAACTTTCGTTTTATAAAAGCCAAATCAAAAGATTTGGCGGACTTCGCAAACAAGACCAAGCTAATAGATTCAGTACTTACCGCCCTATTTACTATAGGTATTGTTATCTTTGGTGCTTTTTTACGCAACCTTGAATTCCGAGTCATTCATTTGTACACTGAACTTTATGTTCGCCTTTAGTGCGTTAAACACTTTTAAAATCGTTTCAATCGTTACGTTTTTTGCGCTGCGCTCCAGTTTAGAAATTTGTGACTTTTGAACTCCAATCAATTCACCAAGTTGTTCTTGGGTCAATTTCCGTTCTTTTCGGACGGACTTAATCATTTCGCCCAAAACCTCCATTCGCAAATCGAATTCATACTTGTCCCGGTCTGCTGTTCCGATTTTTCCAATGTCCTTGTCCTTCATTTGGTCAAGGGTCATCATTTTCATCATTTTATTTTTTGTTGCCATAACTTTATTTTTTATTGCTCGAAATATTCGGTCCGAATCTGTTTTGCTTTTTCGATTTCAGCTTTAGGTACCTTGTCCGTTTTTTTGACCATTCCGTGTGTAGAAATCACAAGCGTTTCGGTTTTTCCAGTTCTGTCCCAAAATGCGAAAAGTCGGTATTGAAGTCCTCTGTATTTTGTCCTAAACTCCCAAATATCGTCCGTTAGTTTTTTGAACAGTTTTGGGTCAAGTCCAAATGTGGCCTTGTCAAGATTATAATAAATTTTCATTTGTGCTTTCTTGTCGACCTTTGACATAAAGTCAATAGCTTGCTCAAGAAAGACGACTTCAAATCTTTTTTCCATACGGTTTGCGCGTACTTTTATGAGACAAATATAAACAAAAAAGTTGATTTATATGGAAACTTTTATTTTTTTGGTCAGCATTAAAGATAACG
>NZ_VVIN01000019.1:0-57944 GCF_008711145.1 Arenibacter lacus | reverse complement strand
ATGAATCAATGATTTATACCTAAGTACACTAAATGAGAACCTTATTGAGGTATTAGTATGAAGAGTAGGTTATTTATTAGACTTTCTTTCAGTTTGAAGTTAAAAACACCAACAATTGAACATATACGATTTCATAGGATGGACGGGCTTTCTACTTTTTATAGCCTCCTACTTTTTGCTGAGTGTGGGTAAGTTAAAAGCAGAAAGGATGCCTTATCATTTTATGAATGTGGGGGGTGGACTCTGTTTGGTTGTTTCTGCCTATGACACCCAATCATGGCCCAATTTATACACCAATCTTATTTGGATGCTAATTGGATTCTACGCAATTTTTCTGATTGTTCGAAAGAAAAAAAAGACCTAAGGCCATTACGTTACCTGCTTATTCCTTGAATCTTAAGATCTCGATGGCAGCATTCTTATATTTCTCTAACTTTCGTTGGTAGTCCGCATCAATGTCTACCAACGAAAGGTAATAATACGCACCCTCTACCAATATAAAAATAATATCCGCTGCTTCCCTCGGATTCTCCACATCTACCTCTCCAGCATCCTTAGCCTCTTGTATGGCCTTAGTTAAAAGAATCCTCAGCTCATCATGAAGCTCTTTGTACGCCGCTTTGATTTTTTCGTTTCTAAATACCAAAGTGAAACAGCCGTAGAAAACCCCATCGTCTACTAAATCGTTCCATTCCCTAGAGAACAGATTATTCACAATCTCCTTTAGGTGGGACTCTTTACTGTTTACTTCACTTTTGGTATTGTATAAAACCGAGTAGCGATCCATAATAAAATCGATCAACCCATAAATAAGTTCTTCCTTGGAACCAAAGTAATGAAGTATCAAACTGGTGTTAATTCCCATTTCCTTGGCCACTTTGGCCAAGGAGGCATTTTCGAGACCTTCTCTTTTCGATACGTTATAAAACGCAGCAATTATCTCTTTTTGTCGTACCTCTTTAAGGCTTTTTCTTCCCATATTACAATATTACATCATTCTGGTTAAACACAAAATTAACCTAAAAATAATTTATTGAATGATTGTTCAATCAATTTATTTTTCTACATTCGTATTTATGAAATTTTAACAAGGAATTAACCAATTCAGAAAACTAAAAGAAATCAACTTTAACGATCGTTATGAAAAAGATTCTAAAAAACTACCTGCCAAAAAACAAAAGGATTGCCCGCTACACTTGGGGATTTCTTATGTTTATAGGGTTTATTCAAATTGCTCAAGCCCAGGATATAAAGGTAACGGGTGTTATTACCGATGTGGATAACAATCAACCCCTGCCTGGAGCTAGTATTATTCAGAAAGGCACCGCTACTGGTGTGGTGTCCAATTTTGATGGTGAGTTTAGTATTACGGTACCTAGTACAGCAGTTTTAGAGATAAGCTATATTGGGTACACTACTCAGGCTATTCCTGTAAACAATAGGACTGTCATTGACGTTGCTTTGGAAGTGCAAGCCGCTGCCTTGGATGAGGTTGTGGTTACCGCGCTTGGAATTAAAAAGCAAGAGAAAGCCTTGGGCTATGCGGTTCAAGAGGTGCAGGGAGATATTTTAGAACGGGCTCCTGAAGGGAATGTGTTAAGTAACCTCACAGGGCAAGTTGCTGGTTTAACAGTTTTTAATAGCACAGAATTTTATGATACTCCCTCTATTAGTCTACGGGGAGAATCTCCATTGGTGGTCATAGATGGGGTGCCGGTCTCTACCGATTTTTGGAACGTTAGCCCCAATGACATCGAGAGTATTACCGTATTAAAAGGTGCTACTGCCTCCGCATTATACGGCTCCAAAGGGTCTGGCGGTGCTATAATGATCACCACCAAAAAGGGCGCTACCGGAAAAGTAAGCGTTAATATTAATTCTGCTACGATGTATAAGGCGGGCTATGTGGCAATTCCAAAGCCTCAATCGGTATATGGAACGGGAGATAATGGCCAATACCGGTACGGCGATGGTGCAGGAGGTGGTGTAAATGATGCAGCCACCTATGTATGGGGGCCTAGAATGGATGTTCGCGATCCTTCAACTCCTAGCGGATGGAAAGAAATTGCGCAGTGGGATAGCCCCATCGACCCTGTAACAGGTGAGCGAATCCCTACACCATGGGTGTCTAGAGGAAAGAATAACCTTAAAAACTTTTTGGGGTCGGAGTATATCACCACCAATAATATAAATGTATCCCAAAGCGGGGAAAAGGGTTCTTTTAGGGTGTCTGCTACGCATGTTTACCAAAAAGGACAGGTTCCCAATACCCAGTTAAACAATGCTACTTTTAATTTGGGGGGAACGTTGGAAATTTCCGATAGACTTAATGTGGATGCGTCTTTAACCTACAACAAACAATACTCCCCAAATATACCGACTTCTGGATATACGGGGAATGGGTATGTTTACAACCTTTTGGTATGGTCCGGAACGGATTTTGATATTCGCGATTTTAAGGATTACTGGCTTACCAAAGATGTACAGCAGAAATATTATCAATATACCTCTTTCTACAACAACCCATACTTTTTAGCACATGAAAACCTACAAGGGTACTACCAAGATGGCTCCTATGGGTATATGACATTGAATTACGATATTATGGAGGGATTAACCTTAACCAGCCGTACCGGTCTAAACTCCCGTAGTGTACAACGTACGGTTAATTTCCCCATCAGTCAAGGTCAAGGTAAGGGAGGGTATTCAGAATCTAGTAATTATGATTTTACGGTAAACTCCGATCTATTATTAAACTACGACAAGGAAATTACCCCAGATTTAGACCTGAATGCTTTTGTGGGAGGAACCCTAAATTATAATATGTATAAAAGTCTTTCTGCTAGTACGGACGGACTGAACGTTCCAGGATTCTACTCCCTTTCCAATTCCGCCAATCCCGTGGGCGCTTCTAATTACCTTAGGGAAAAGCAATTGAACAGTGTTTATGGAAAGTTTAGTCTTGCCTATAAAAGCGGACTCTTTTTAGATCTAACTGGTCGTAACGATTGGTCATCGGCCCTGCCAGAAGAAACCCGATCGTATTTTTATCCTTCTGCGGCCTTTAGTGGTGTAATTTCGGAATTTGTAAATATGCCCGAAGCAATTTCTTTTGCAAAACTTCGTGCTTCCTGGACCCTTTCCAAAAAGGATATAGACCCCTATAGTATCCGTCCGGTTTACTCTGTAAACTCGGATGTTTGGGCAGGACAGAGTACCGCTTCCTATCCAGGGTCTATCCGTGGATCCAATTTAAAGCCCGAAGAAAATAGAACGTATGAGTTTGGTGCCGATTTGCGCTTTTTTAAGAGTAGATTAAAACTAGACATGGCTTACTATAATACTTTAAACTATAACTTCATTACCAATGCTGCAGTATCCGATGCTTCCGGTTTTAGTAGTAAAACCACTAATACGGACGAGCAATATGAAAAGAAGGGCTACGAATTAACCCTAGGGGCGCAAATTATAAAAAAGGAACACTTTGCCTGGGATACGCAGGTTAACGGATCTGTATACCACTGGTATTGGAAACAATTGGATCCTGACTTTTCCCCTCAAAAGGCGTGGGTATATCCCGGAGCGAGAACAGATTATATTGTTGCGTACGACTGGGAAAGAGATCCCAATGGAAATGTAATACACAGCAATGGATTTCCGGTGCGTAGCGACTATGAAAGTGCACTAGGCCATTCCGAACCTAATTTTGTGTGGGGATGGAACAACACTATTAGATATAACAGGTTTAGTCTTTCCTTTTCCTTTGATGGAAGAATTGGAGGGGATATGTATTCCAGAACCAATCAGGCAATGTGGAATTCCGGTTCCCATCCAGAATCTGTAAATCAGTATAGGGAAGCGGCCGCCAATGGTATCAATACCTACGTAGGAGATGGAGTGATCGTTACCAGTGGGGAGGTCACTAGGGATGAAAAAGGGAACATAACCAATGATACCCGAGTATTTGCTCCCAATGCGACCGAAGTAAGCTATATCACCTACATGAAAAGGTACAACCCCTATATTGGGAACCTTTCCTCACAAAATATTTTCGATCAGACCTTTGTAAAACTTAGGGAAGCTACCCTAAACTTTAATGTGCCAGAGCATATTTGCGAACAAATAGGAGCCTCAACTGCAAGTTTTGGTCTTGTGGGCAGAAATCTTTGGCTGTGGACCAAAGAAGTAAAACATGTGGATCCGGATTGGGGTGCAGATAATCTCTCTTCGGCCTCACATAGGAATATTGGCTTTAACCTTAAACTTTCATTCTAACCATTTCAAACTATAGGTTTCTTACTTGGCCCGAGGGTAGGGTAGGAAGCCATAAAAAAATAAAATATAAACAGATGAAAACATATAAAATAACAGCAGTTTTGATGTTCTTTTTGATTTTAGGTTCCTGTACCCAGAATTTTGAGGATATCAATCAAAACCCCAATAGTCCGGAAGATGTAGTACCCAGTATGCTATTGACGAATATTATCCTAAGCACTGCACAGCCCTCTTATGGAAAGAACTTCTTTAATTCTGCCTTGGTATCTCGTCAAATTGTTTGGACGGAAACCATAGAGTCTTACCAATACTACCATTTTGATCGGTCTAGTTTTTACGCTTATGGGTCTATGCGAAATGTGCAGAAAATGGTGCAGGAAGCAGAACGAACTGAAGAGCCCGCATATTTGGCACTGGCCCACTTTTTTAATGCATGGTTTGCTTTTGATATGACTATGGTCTTTGGAGATGTTCCTTTTACCGATGCCATAAAAGGGGAAACCGAAGGAGCGTATTTTCCAAAGTATGATACCCAAGAAGAAGTCTTTGTGGGTATTTTGGATCAATTGGAGCAGGCCAATCAATTGCTAGCCAATACCGAGGGTGAATTGCAAGGGGATATCATATATGGCGGCAATTTAGATTCATGGAGAAAGGTGGTAAACACCTTCGCCCTAAAAGTATTGATCAATCTATCCAACAGGGAAGGGGCAAGCAGTATCAATATTGCACAGAAGTTTAAACAGATTGTGGAAAACCCCAGTCAATATCCCATATTCACCTCTAACGAAGATAATATGCAGCTGGTTTTTAGTGATAAAGGGGGCGAGCGGTATCCATTTTGGAACAGCAGCCATAAGCCTTACCCCAATATGGACGAAATGCTGGTGGAATTTTTAAAGGAAAGACAGGATAAGCGTTTATTTTACTATGCTGCTCCTACAGGAAATGCCGTTAGTCAAGGTTTGGCAACCAATGATTTTGACGCTTATGAAGGGGCGGACGGAACGGCTGAGTTTAATGATATTGTAGCTCAAGAGGCGGCAAAGGATCTTTCCAGGATCCACGAAAGATATTATACGGATTTTAATGCAGAACCCTATGTAAGTTTAGGGTTTGTAGAACTCCAATTTAATTTGGCCGAGGCAGCTTATCGCGGTTGGATTAGTGGCGATGCAGAGAATTATTACAATGCAGGTATCCGTGCATCCATGGAATTTTTAAGAAGTCATGCAAGGAGCTACCCAGATGTAAGCATGGATGATAACTATATAACTACTTACCTGCAAGGGGAAGCGGTAGCCTACAATGCAGCAGAAGGGCTAGAGCAGATTATCACTCAAAAATTTATTGCTAGTTTCTTAAATTCTGGTTGGAGCAATTACTATAACTATCGTCGCACAGGCTTTCCAGCCTTAAAGGTGAATCCGGCTACTTCCCTAAATAAAGGCAATGAGAGTAGTATCCCGCTACGATGGAGGTATCCGCAAAAAGAAGTGGACTATAATACTGAAAATGTAGAGGAAGCCATTAAGAGGCAATATGGAGATGATGATATCAATGGTAGAATGTGGTTACTTAATTAAACTTAAAATCTAAAATCAAACCTTATGAAAACATATCACATTTTTAAATATACCCTTGTACTGCTAGCGTTCTTCTTATTGTCCTGTGATTCTCAAGAGGAGCAAGAAGACATCTTCGTCTATTTCAGTAAATCCGAATTAACCCTAAAACCAGGTAGTGAAAATGCCGTAGAAATACCTGTCAATGTTTTTTCTACCTCAGAAATCCATGATGATATTAATATCTCCTATACTTTGGAGGGAGAGGGAGCTAGTCAAGTAGAGGATCTAACCGGGGGCGCTATCGCTATAAAAAAAGGCTTCAAGGCTTATACCACCTATATTAAATTGGCAGCCGTGAGCGATGAGGATGCAGAGGGCGATACGGCTGTGCAAATAAAGTTGCATAGTGATCATCCCAAAGTGATAATGGGGCTTGGAAATGAGAGTAAAAACAATTCCCTACAATTGACGGTGGTAAATGAAAATGCTTCTTGCCTTGCTAGCTTATGGAAAGGATCTGTTGTTTGTAGAGATGATATCTACCCTAGCTATAGTCCTTCTAGCTGTTCGGGAGAAGTGGTTGGGGAAGATTGTCAAAAATTAAGAATTGAGTTTGACTTTTGGGCAGATGCCAACCTACCTACGGTTTTGGACCTAGAATTAAGTGCTGTGAATACCGGTACAAATACCGGTACGGTAACCTTACTGGAAGATTATAATGTAGAAGGAAGTGGTTATAACATTACTTTTTACAAAGGCGATGCAGGGACCTATGATGTGGAATCTGGGGAACTGAATCTTGTTCTTGGCTTTTCAGGATATGATATCGGAGGAGATGGGAAATACAGATTTACCATTAAAAAATAAGAAAACTGTACTGGGATGCGCCAAAAGCTGCATTTTGGCGCCTCTTAATGGATTTAATAGTAACAAATCCAAAAAATTATAGGTTGGTTAATTTTGGAAGGTAGGGGGAGTAGCTCCTCCTGCCTTTTTTATGGACAATATTTGTAAAATGATGAAACGATATTTATTTAACTATATCCTAATTGCCTCACTTGTCTTCCTAGGATGTAACCCCAAGACCAAGAACAATGAAGAAACGATGGTGAATTCTAAGATGGATTCCGTCTCCGAGGCTTCTTTTAATGGCGAGTTAAGGGTGCTTCAATTTAATATTTGGCAGGAGGGTAATGAAGTGCCAGGCGGGTTTGATGCAATTGTAGACGAAATCTTGAATACCAAAGCGGATTTAGTTGCCTTAAGTGAAGTGAGAAATTATAACGATCGGAGTCTTGCAAAGAGATTGGTAGATGCCTTGGAAGAAAAAGGACAGGTGTATTACTCCCAACACAGCGAGGATTCGGGTATTATCTCTAGGTTTCCCATCCTTTTCCAAGAAGCGCTATATCCGCTAAAGGATGATAGAGGAACCATTACCAAGGCCTTGATTGATGTGGCCGGTACTTCCGTAGCATTTTATAGTGCTCATTTGGATTATACCCATTATGCATGTTACCTCCCAAGAGGATATGATGGCATTAACTGGGGCAAGTTGTCCGAACCCGTGTTGAACGTAGAAAAAATATTGGAACAGAACCTTGCCTCCCAACGGGATGAGGCCGTTGCCCTCTTTGTGGAAGATGCCATGAAGGAAAAAGAAAAAGGCAATTTGGTGATTTTGGGGGGCGATTTTAACGAGCCGTCCCATTTGGATTGGGGAGACGATACTAAGGATTTGTTCGATCACAATGGGGTGGTAGTTCCTTGGCAAAATAGTATCACTCTTTATAACAATGGATTGGTAGACGCTTATCGTGTAAAATATCCAAATCCCGTGACACACCCAGGGATTACCTGGCCTGCCAACAACACTCTGGTTGAAGTGGATAAATTGGCATGGACTCTCGAGGCCGATGATAGGGACCGAATAGATTTTATATACTACTACCCCGATCAGGGGTTGGACCTTAAGGAGGTGTCTTTGCTAGGGCCGGTAGGCAGTATTGCTTATGGGAAAAGAGTCCCTACCAATCCTGGGGAAGATGTAATTAAGGAACCAAAAGGAATTTGGCCTTCGGATCATAAAGGGGTTTTGGCTGTATTCCAAGTTAATTGAGCAAGGAGAGGTGCTACTATGGAATGCTTTATTCGGCCTAAGTTGGGCTAAAAGAATCCAGGAGCAAAACTTCGTAAAGCGTATTTTTTTTCTTAAATTTAGGGATCCCTCCCTTTTTTATTAATCCAAACTTTAAGGTATATGCCCGCATGTACCAATAGGTTGCTGGGGTATTCCAAATAAAAAGTTCGATTTCTTGCTGTCAGCCTAATTGTTAGCGGTATGGTATTTCGGTATTTTACTTTTTAAGAACACCAAGGGACCTATAAGTACTGCGCTACCTTTTTGGGATATGCCTCCCAAAAATTCTGACAATAGGATTGGATGGATTCAAAACGGAACATACATTCCTTCTATACCCCATCTATAATTAAAACGATATGAAAAACTTAATCGAAATATTGTCTCAGGAAATAGGTGTCAAGGAAGTTAAGGGAGCAAAGGCTAATACTCAAATTCTGAAGTATGCCAAGGACTGTGGATTTAAGGAGTACACTTCAGACGAAACGGCCTGGTGTAGTTTGTTCGCGAATTGGGTAGCCCTCCAAGCCGGATTGGAACGGTCCAAGAGGTTGGATGCCCGTTCCTGGTTAAATGTAGGCACCCCTATTGACAATCCGGAACCAGGGGATGTTGTGGTCTTTTGGAGGGAGTCTAGGAATTCATGGAAAGGGCATGTAGGATTTTATACGGGCTTTTCGCACGATAAGCAGCGAGTTTATTGCTTGGGGGGTAACCAAGGAAACCAGGTGTCTTTGAGTGCCTACCCCGCAGAGAGAATCCTTCAATTTAGACGGTTGCGCAGTGTATCGGTTCCCAATTTCAGTAGTAGGAACATCAAAATAGGTGACAGCGGGGAGGATGTGGCAAAGCTGCAGGACGCTTTAAAACAGTTGGGGTATAATTGTGGTACTTCAGACGGTATTTTTGGTCCAATGACGGAGCGCTGCCTTAAGGATTTTCAGTCCAGCAACAAGGAACTTCAAAGGAATGGAGTGATGGATAAGGCAACCAGGGAATATTTAGTTGAAATTATAAAAAATAGAAACTAGTAGTTTAATTTCTAGCCGCTATACCTAGCAAAAAGATACCGAAGATTTTTATTAATCCTACCCATCCCATATAGTGGTAGGTTAGGACAGGAGCTGATGCGTTGGCCTTCGAATCCCGAGGGGGAAACGAAACCGCCGTTAGTAGGTTCACGAATACCGATAAAAAAACAACATAAAAAGTAATGAGTAAAAAACCACCCGTAGGTGGTTTTTTGAAGTGGAGCCGGAGGATTGCATATCCCCAGTAGCTTCTGATCTGCAAGTACAACTGCCTGACTTAGAAAGTCAGGTGTCTAAAAACATAAAAACCCAATCAAGTAAACTTGTTGGGTTTTTATGTTTTGATCCACAACGCAGTTGTGGGTGATTGTGGAGCCGGAGGGATTCGAACCCTCGTCCAAACAAGCAATTAAAAAGCTTTCTACATGCGTAGTTCCTACTTAATTTTCGATGTGCACCTGACTAGGAACCGCCTAATACACACTTAGCTTCTTAAGTTTTGGTGATAGTGCCGAAGCCTCACTACCCTTGTGTTGACTTTGCTGGTGCTTCTGAAAGGGACGCCGTCAACAAGGGCTTCCCAGAAACATCTCGCTTCCCTACCTTGTAGGGACGAGGCTAATCCTACTATGATTCAGATTAAGCGGCAAGAGCGTAATTATTTTCGCCAATTAAAAGTGTGGAAAATGAGATTTACGAGCTGTAGCCCAGCGCTCGGCATGCTTACATTCCAATTGGTCTCGCTGTCAAAACCAGTCGGCCCCTTCAATGAGATTCGTACGCCTTGGCGTACCTTTTTATCGGAACCCTGCACCAAATTAATGCATGGGTCGTTCCAATTCTCATGATATTTATCAAAGAACAAATGACCGGTACCATTCCAATGGCCATTTGGGCGTTTCCCTTCGCTAGAATATACACAATCTTTAGCGACTTTGCAACCTATGCTCCGGGTCGGGCTTTCGGCAGTACAAGCCTGCTTTCGGCAGGCAGGGTACTCGCCTCTATCCCTAACGCGGCTGCAAATATAGTGCAAAAACTATTCCTAAAAAAATTTTGACCTCAGCACCTTAAATGTTATATTTACAACGAATCTCCTTTCAGGAGTTATAAAACTATGATTTGATGAAGTTTGGAATAATTAAAGAGCGAAAAAGTCCTCCCGATAGAAGGGCGGTTTTTTCTCCTGAAACCTGTAAAAAATTATTGGCCAAATATGAAGAGGCCCAACTTGTTGTAGAGCCATCGCCCCTTAGAGCGTTTACAGACGCAGAATATAAGGATGCCGGAATAGAGGTAGCCGATGCAATGGAAGAGTGCGACGTACTTTTAGGGGTAAAAGAAGTGCCCATCCAAAGTTTAATCCCCAACAAAAAATACATTTTCTTTTCCCATACCATTAAAAAACAACCCTATAATAGGGCCTTGTTACAAGCCATTCTGGCAAAGAACATTGAGCTGTACGATCACGAGGTGTTTACCGGTGATAAGGGACAGCGGTTGGTAGCCTTTGGGAAATATGCAGGCATTGTTGGTGCCTATAATGGCATTAGGGCGTATGGACTTAAATTTGACCTGTACCAGCTGCCAAAAGCAGAAACCCTAAAAGACCAAAAGGAGCTGATTGAAGCCTTGAATAGCATTGAGCTTCCCAATATTAAAATCCTACTGACCGGTAGGGGAAGGGTTGGTAATGGAGCGGAAGAAATGCTGAAAGCCATGCAGCTTAAAAAGGTAAATGCCACGGATTTTCTCAGTAAGGAGTTTAATCAACCCGTCTATTGCCAAATAGATGCTTCAAAATATAACAAAAGAACGGATGGCAAGCTGGGGAGTAGGCTCGACTTCTTTGAGAATCCGACCGAGTATAAGTCCAATTTCTTTCGCTTTGCCAGGGTAACCGATTTGTATATAGCCGGACATTTTTATGATGAAGATGCCCCCTATCTCTATACCCGTGATGATGTGGCGAAAGACGACTTTAATATAAAAGTAGTAGCCGATATCAGCTGTGATATTGATGGCCCCATAGCTACTACCATACGGGCGAGTACCATTGAAGATCCTATTTATGGATACGATCCCAAAACTGGGACCGAAGTCGATTTTAAGGATCCAAATGCCATCGCGGTGATGGCGGTAGATAACCTGCCATGCGAATTGCCTAGGGATGCCACCGAGGGCTTTGGGAAGGCATTTCTCAAAAATATTATTCCCGCCTTCTTTAATGGGGACGAGGACGGAATCCTAGAACGGGCACGGATGACCAAAAACGGAAAACTCACCCAAAGGTATGCCTATCTCCAAGATTATGTGGAACCTGTGATCAGTAGTCAGTAATCGGTGAGCAGTGAGTAGTTTTTTTCAGTGATCAATTACTTCAGTAATCAGTAGTCAGGTGTCAGTAGTAGGTAAATAGGATTGGAATTTAGATACACTTTTTACCTATCACACACTGCAAGGAATTAGCAAAAGCTCCTCCCTTTAGAAAATGGGAGGTGGTTTGCCTGAAGGAGCAAAGCGGAGGGATTTTTGATAGTATTTAATACAAAGTATGGAATAATGAGAGGGGCTCAGTTGCTAGTTGGCAGTATGTTGCGTCCCTGATAGAAATTGAACTTCTTATGAATCACTTTACCCTATAACTTCATAACCTCTTAACCAAATACCCATCTTGGTAGAATTGAATGGCCCCGCGATTTATCGCGGGGATTTGGGGGTTTATATAGGCAAGGGCTTTAGCCAAAGCTATAAAACTTTAAAGCTATACAATGGCACCATGGACTTTATCCAAGCCGCATTGTTGTAAGAATCCACTGTTAAAAACCTGCATGGTGGCAGGATTCAATAAACTGTTGCGGGCATCTATCCAAGCATCTACTTGTGAGCTGCCGTACATTTGTTTTAGTCGCGTCTCGTTTAAATTAAAATTGATCTTTCCCCAATGCAAGGTATAGGGAATCTGTTCCTGTTCCAATTTCTTCCATACCGCCTGGTAGTAGTCCCGTGCGGATTGACCGTCTACGCCGTCCATTTCCAAAACGCAGGTTTTTGGGAACTTGGTAAAGCCCAGTGTAGCCTTAGTACCGTTCACATAGCGTAGGGAAAGTCCGCCAGGAAAGGGCTTTTGCTTATTTACCTCCACCAACAGTTCTACTGCCCGTGGGGCATCGGCAATGTCTATGGCCATAGCTGCACTGGCCACCTTACCTCTAAATTTTGTGTAATTAAAAATTTCCCTAACGGTCCCTATACGGGGTGGCTCTGGTTTAAATGCTAATCCAAACATCAAATTCACCATCGCGGGAATGGCCAATCCAGACCCGGGTAGCTTATCTAATACCGTTGAAATAATCCCTAACAGGTCGTCCCCATAGGTGAAATCGTTTCCCCTTTGCAAGGGAGTGTGGGGGAGTTGAAAAGGTTTTTTAAACATATATTTTATAAAGGCCCCCTTGTCCGGATTGTTGGTTTCAAAATTGTGAATATTGAACAATACCTCAAAATGATACATTTCCCCATGCTGTCCCACACCCGGTAGGTTCAGCCCTGAGAAGTTTAAGGTGCTCATGGCTGTCTTAAGGGCGCTGTTATAGGGTAAATTCCCTATTCTATGTTCTGTAAGCAGAAACTGTGGTTCGGTCTCTATTAGTACCCCGTGGATAAATCCAAAACTGCCAAAGCTCACCAATGCCGCGTTAAACAGGGCGTCGTCCTGAACCAATTCCGCATCCAGCCAATTTACAAATTGTGGGGAGGCCACGGGATAGGAGGCTCGTTCTAACCAAATATGTTTGTTAGCCCCCGTAATTATATGAAGTCCTACTACAAAATCGGGCACCGCTCCCACATTAAAGGCAGCCCCATGGGTGCAGGTAGACAGGGCACCGGCTATGGTCTGTCCGTTACTTGCTCCAGACGCTTTTAGGGAGCGTTGTGGATTCTTGGAGGTTAGGCGGGTGTTAATCTCGTGAATAATGGCGCCGCATTGTAAAAAGTAAAGGTCTTCAGGCTTTTTAGCATAGCTTGGGTTCACATAATTGGTAGAAATAGGGAAGGAAAAGTTTAGGCCGGCGGTATCTATCAATCCACCTTCTGTAACTCCTACTTTTGTAAAGGACCAGCCGCTGCCCATGGCCCTAATTTTGTGATTTTTGGCAATCGCATTTTCAATCAACCACTGAAAATTCCTGGTCGTGGCCAAGTATCGTTCCCTATAGGTGGCCGCTGGGGGATTCCAAAGCTTAAAGGAGGTATTTGGTACTAGGTTATGGGTGAAATTCTGGTGCTTGTTGGACCATTGTTGTATGGGAAGTGGATCTATTCCTGTAGGAGTCATTTTGTGGGTGTTTAGTTATCCATATTACCATCACCATCGGTGGGTCTTGCGCATCCATAAGTGACGGTACGGTGATTTACGATGCCCAGTGTGATGGAGCTTAGTAGGAAGTCCGTAAAAGATGTCTTGACTACCACCCAGGAAAGGGCCCCTTCTCGGCAGGGGCAAGGGTTGCCAGCTACCTCGGGATTGGCATCGACCCTTTTTTGCTTTAAACCCCAGTAGTAGCTCCAGCTCGATTCTTTTCTGCATTCCAAGTTTTCCACGCTATCCTGGTAGGGACTTGCCTCTACCCGGGTGCTAACACAGGACGTGCTAATCACCATACTTAGAACCATAAAAATAATACAAGGGATATGGATAGTCTTCATAAGCTTCCGTTGTTAAAGTCGCATGCACCTTTTATTGGGGATTGCAATAGTCAGCTAGGCACCATGGTCTCTTTAAGTTAAGGAATTTAGATTATTCTGGAGTGCTGGTTGTATGGATGGATGGGGAAACCGTATAAATGGTAGAAATGTAGGGGGAGAGGGGTGAAAATTAATAGCCCTATTGCCATTATTATAGGCAATAGGGCTATGAGATAAGTCCTAGGCTTGTAGTCTAATAATAAGCCAAGGAAATTTATTTCAATTCGTTCACTGTTTTCCGAAGGGCCACTAGGTTGGTCAGCAACTTTTCCAAATGATCCAAGTGCAACATATTAGCACCATCACTCTTGGCAGAAGCGGGATCAAAATGGGTTTCCATAAAAATTCCGTCTACCCCAGTAGCAATTCCAGCTCTAGAAATGGTTTCTATCATATCTGGTCTTCCCCCAGTTACCCCTGAAGCCTGATTGGGCTGTTGTAGGGAGTGGGTTACATCCAATACCACGGGTGCAAATTGTTTCATGGTGGGTATGCCGCGGAAGTCTACAATCATGTCCTGATACCCAAACATGGTACCCCTATCGGTCACCATAACCTGACTATTGTTACTGTCCAGTACCTTTTGTGCGGCATGCTTCATGCTTTCCGGACTCATAAACTGTCCCTTTTTAAGGTTGATGGTCTTTCCAGTCTCAGCGGCGGCAACCACCAAATCTGTCTGTCGTACCAAAAAAGCGGGAATCTGAAGAATGTCTACATATTCTGCTGCCATATGGGCATCGGATACTTCATGGATATCCGTAATGGTGGGCACTTTAAAGGTTTCGGAAACTTTTCTAAGAATCTTTAATGCCTTCTCATCGCCTATGCCCGTAAAAGAATCTACCCTACTACGGTTAGCTTTCTTAAAACTCCCCTTAAAAACATAGGGTATTTTTAGTTTATCGGTAATGCTCACCACCTGCTCTGCAATTCGCATGGCCATATCTTCCCCTTCAATGGCACAGGGGCCGCAGAGAAGGAAAAAATTATTGCTTTGGTGGTGTTTTATTTGTGGTATTAACGCTAAATCCATCAGTTATTATTTTGTTGCAAAGATAGGGATTTGATTGCGTTATTTATTCCAAATTCGCCCGGATCGCATTGGAGTGAGAAATGCAGTGGTCTCCTAGGTCTTTTTTAATCCCCATAGGGGCTTTAATCTCACCTAAAAATCGTAAATTAATAGGATAACCTTAAATTATATAATCATGGAAATACATAAATTATTGGTTCCGGAATTAAAACACGAAGTCGCTTTAACAGAAAAGTTCCTAAAGCGTATCCCAAAGGATAAGTTGGACTGGCGACCACACGAAAAATCCATGACGCTTAAACAATTGGGGAGCCATTTGGCGGAAATTCCGAGTTGGGTTATTGGTACCATGGACCAGGATGAAATGTCAATGGATAACTATGTGCCGCCTATTAACGATTCTGTGGACGATATGGTCAATACGCTTAGGGCCACTACCGAAAAGGCCATAGACTCCCTCCGAGTGCCGAATGAAGAATACGATAAAAACTGGAAAATGCTTCAAGGCGGGACAACGGTGATGGAAATGCCCAAGTATCAGGTGTTGAGGGGGATGGTGCTCAACCAAATTCCACACCATAGAGCGCAATTGGGGGTGTACCTCAGATTATTGGGGCAATCCGTTCCTGCAACCTATGGGCCTTCCGCAGATGAACAAGATTAAAAAAGAGTGGTTGTTTTTAAATATTTGACACACAGTGATTTGGGATTAATTTTGCACGAAAAATCTGACTCTAACTCCAAGCTGGAAAATAAGAGGAGAAAGGTGCTTAAACATATTCAGTATCAATCAGATAAGAAAAATAAACCTTTTCTAGTCAGCGGAAAAAAAATGCGTATCTTTGCGCCCGCATTTAATAGAATTAAGTGCAAATAAAAATCATTTATGTCAGCAACAAAAAACATAGCTATTATTGCCCACGTAGACCACGGTAAAACCACCTTGGTAGACAAGATTATGCACCATTGCCAATTGTTCAGGGAAAACCAGATCACTGGCGATCTAATACTAGATAACAACGATCTGGAACGTGAAAGAGGGATAACCATTACCTCTAAAAACGTTGCAGTAAACTACAAAGGGACCAAGATCAATATCATTGATACCCCTGGTCACGCCGATTTTGGTGGTGAAGTAGAGCGTGTATTGAATATGGCCGATGGGGTGCTCCTATTAGTGGATGCCTTTGAAGGCCCAATGCCACAGACAAGATTTGTGCTTCAAAAAGCGATAGACTTAGGTCTTAAGCCTTGTGTAGTAGTAAATAAAGTGGATAAGGAGAACTGTACTCCTGATGAAGTTCATGAAAAAGTATTCGACCTAATGTTCGAACTAGGTGCCGAGGAATGGCAGTTAGATTTTCCAACGGTATATGGTTCTGCAAAGAACAATTGGATGAGTACGGATTGGCAGAAGCCAACTGAAAATTTAGAGCCCTTATTGGATATGGTTATAGAGCATATTCCAACTTTTAAGGCCGAAGAAGGAAATACCCAAATGTTGATCACTTCATTGGATTACTCTTCCTTTACCGGGAGGGTTGCCATCGGTAGACTGCAAAGAGGTGGTTTAAAAGAAGGTCAGCAAGTATCCTTGGTAAAAAGGGACGGAACCATAGTGAAGTCTAAAATAAAGGAGTTATTTACCTTTGAAGGTGTTGGTAGATTAAGAGTGAAGGAAGTAGCTGTTGGGGATATCTGTGCTATCGTAGGCCTAGAAGGTTTCGATATTGGAGATACCGTTGCCGATATAGAAAACCCGGAGAAATTAACTACTATTTCCATTGATGAACCTACTATGAGTATGTTGTTCACCATTAATGATAGTCCCTTCTTTGGAAAAGATGGAAAATATGTTACTTCTAGGCATATCAATGATCGTTTACAACGTGAATTGGAGAAGAACTTAGCACTACGGGTAAATGCAACCGACAGTGCAGATAAGTTCTTGGTTTTTGGTAGAGGGGTATTGCACCTTTCAGTTCTTATAGAAACTATGAGAAGAGAAGGTTATGAGCTTCAAATTGGCCAGCCACAGGTAATTATCAAGGAAATAGATGGAGTTAAATGTGAGCCTATTGAGCAGCTTACGATAGATCTTCCAGAAGGGGTTTCCGGGAAAGCAGTAGAAATGGTATCTATCCGAAAAGGGGAGATGACCAGTATGGAAGCAAGGGGCGACCGTATGCTCTGTGAGTTTATCATTCCATCCCGTGGTATTATTGGCTTAAGAAACCAATTGCTTACCGCTACCGCTGGAGAGGCTATTGTAACGCACCGTTTCTTGGAATATCAACCAATGAAGGGCGAAATTCCACAGAGACAGAATGGATCATTGGTTTCCATGGAGACCGGTAAAGCCATTCCTTACTCTATTGATAAACTACAGGAAAGAGGTAAATTCTTTGTAGATCCAGGTGAAGATATTTACGAAGGTCAGGTGATTGGGGAAAACTCCAGACAAGATGATATGACGGTTAATATCACCAAATCTAAAAAGCACTCTAACGTTCGTTCCGCAGGAGCAGACGATAAGGCAAAGATTGTACCTGCTATTAAGTTTTCTTTGGAAGAGGCTTTAGAATATATCCAGAAGGACGAATATGTAGAGGTTACTCCTAACCATTTGCGTATTAGGAAAATATACTTAACCGAGAATGAGCGTAAGCGTAATAAGATCGACTAAGTAGATAATACTATTCAAAAGTAAAAATCCCCAAAACCATGGTTTTGGGGATTTTTTTATCTCAATGGGATTGGATGCTAAAGCACCACTCCTAAAGTTTAAACTGTTCTTTCTCATAGGCTGCGGCTGCAGCTCCTATAATTCCTGCGTGGTTTCGTAAAAGGGAGGGAACTACAGGGGTGCTTATGGTGATGTACTCCTTAAATTGATCCCAATCTTTGGAGGTGCCTCCGCCCAAAATAATTAGGTCTGGGGAGATAATTAAATCCACGTATTCTAGAAAGGTATTAAAGCGCTTGCCCCATTTTTTATAGCTGAGGTTTTCGCGTTCCTTGGCCGAGGCTGCTGCCCACAATTCTATTTTTTCATATTTCTTATAAGGTATCTGGCCCAATTCGAAGTTGGGGATTAGCTTTCCATTTAAAAAAGCCCCACTCCCTAGTCCAGTGCCTATAGTGATCATTACCACCAAACCTTCTTTTCCTTTGCCTACTCCGTAATTAAGGGCGGCGTAACCAGCAGCGTCCGCATCGTTTACCACGGTTACTGGTAAGCCCGTAGCCTCGCTAAAGAGTTCGTCTACTTTTGTTCCCTGCCATTTTGGGTGCAGGTTTCCGGGGGTTTTGCACACCCCTTTTTTTATTACCGTTGGAAAACCACAACCTATGGGACCTTCATAATTGAAGTGGGAAACAATTTTTGCAACCACCTTTGCCATTGCCTTGGGTTTGCGCGATTTTGGGGTGGGGATCCTAAACCGTTCCGAAACCATTTCACCCGTTTCCATATTCACCAAAGCTCCTTTTATGCCTGAGCCACCGACATCTATTCCGAGGATTTCCATGTATTTGTCTATTGTGTTTTGGGCAAAATAACAAAAAAAATGAATTATAACACTATCGAGTTTCTTCTCAGTGTATGGATTCGCTTTCTTTTAAATGATCCAAAATGAGTTTGTCAACTTCACTCAGCTTATTCCTATCTTCATAGGTGAACCAAAACACTTTCCAATTTGCGGGATTGGGAGCAATAATTCCAGTGTAGTCAGTGGTATAACAGTTCTTTCGTTCCAAGATTATTGGCTTGGGAAAGGATGTCTGTGCTTCAAAAACACCTAAATAGGTAAGACTGGGAATAATCAACTCTATACCCAAAAGTTCTCGCATATGGCTTTGCAATACCTTGGCATCCGAGGTTCTTTTAACTTTGTAGCCTCCTGGAATACTAAAGGCATCAGTTTTTTTATTGTAGAGCACCAATACCCTAAAATCTACAATGCATAGCCAACTAACTAGATCCAAGATCTCCGGTGTGGGTTCTATGTAATAATCTATGGAGTTTAAGGAGTGGTCCCTGTCTATTAGATTTAAAAAATTATCGATAAACCTCCCTAGCCCGGTCAACGTATCTAGCTTATTGTTTCTTCCCAAGGCACTGGAAATGGTCTCGTCCCTATTGCCAAATTTATAACCACCTTTTTTTACCCAGGCCAGGTTTAATAGGTGTTGCATGGCCACATTCCCCAATTGGTCTATGGAGACTGCCATTTTCAATAGGTACTCCCCAATGCCCACCAATCCTTTTTGTAACAGGGAGTGGAAAATGCCGTAAACAAATCCAAAGGGAACCGTAATAATGAACAGCAAAATGGAAATTAAAAATAAAAGAATCCCTATGAGGGGGTTAACGCTCTTATCTGGGGTATGGTGTTGTTTTTTGATGATCATCGGTTGCTGGTTTTTTGGTTTGTTGATGTCTTTTAAGAGAGGTGCCTTAGATTTATTCAATTTTTCTTACCAAGCTGTCTATAGTGGCTTTGGTCTAATTATTATTCCTAATAATAGTGGGACCCAAGGTAGATGTGTTGCCTAGGGAGACTTTTGTCTTCCCAGTAGGTATGCCCAGATGCGATTTTTAAAATAAGAAAGTCTGGGCTTCAAAGAATTGAAATTAATATTATATTTGGTGGGTTTCATAAAAAACACAGTCTTTGCTGTAGTTACAGAAGGGTTTTCCCTAAAATTTCAGTTAAGATACCAAATCTGTTTTAGAACTACAGAAATATCACAATCACCTAAATATTCAACTAAATACCATTTAAATGAAAAACTATTTTGCCTTATTTCTTTCTATTACTGTGCTGCTATTTATGGGGTGCGACAGTAAAAAACGCGAGGGAGCACCCAAAGTCTTGGTGTTTTCCAAAACCATGGGATTTAAGCATTCCTCCATTCCAGCTGGAATCGCGGCCATTCAAAAATTGGGCGAAGAAAACCAGTTTGAGGTGGATACCACAAAAAACGCAGCAATATTTACCGATGAGGGGCTAAAGAAATATTCGGCCATTATTTTTTTAAGTACTACCGGTAATATTTTAGATGCCAAACAGGAAGCGGCATTTGAAAGGTATATACAGGCGGGTGGCGGATTTGTAGGTGTGCATGCTGCCGCCGATACCGAGTACGATTGGAACTGGTATGGGAAATTAGTAGGGGCCTATTTCCATAGTCATCCTCCGGGAGCGCCAGAGGCCGATTTTATTATAAAAGACCCCCAGTTTATGGCAACCAATATGTTTACAGATACCGTTTGGCGCCGATCGGATGAGCTTTATAACTTTAAGAAGATCAATCCGGATATCCAGGTGGTGATGACGGTAGATGAGGGTAGTTACGAAGGGGGGCAAAATGGGGATTTCCACCCTATGAGCTGGTACCATGAATACGATGGAGGGAGAGCTTTTTATACTGCCCTAGGGCATACAGAAGAGAGCTTTTCTGAAGATCTTTTTCTTAAACATCTTTTGGGTGGTATTAACTATGTCATAGGGAAAAATGAAATGCTCAATTACGACAAGGTTACTTCCCAGTACCCCCCAGATGCTGATCGTTTTAGGAAGGTGCCTTTACATGTAGGCGAATTTTTTGAGCCTACGGAAATGGCCATTCTTCCCAATATGGATGTATTGGTATCCCAGAGAAGGGGAGAGGTAATGTTGTACAAACATGCCACTGGAGAATTAAGTCAGGTAGGTTTTTTGGATGTGTATCATAAAACATTGGAAACCCCAGGAGTAAATGCCGAAGAAGGGTTGATGGGCCTGCAAAAGGATCCCGATTTTGCCTATAACCGTTGGATTTATCTTTTTTATAGTCCTGCCGGGGATCACTGGGTAAATAGGCTATCGCGATTTAAATTTGAAAACGATGTACTTCAGATGGATACCGAGCAGATTATCTTGGAAGTGGAGAGTCAACGAGAAATTTGCTGTCATACCGGAGGGTCCATCGCCTTTGGTCCCGATAATTTATTATACCTGTCCACAGGAGATAATAGTACTCCCTTTAATGAAAAAGGCGTAAAATATATAAATAGCGGATTTGCTCCCTTGAACGATCTTCCGGGAAAAGAGCAGTACGACGCTCAGCGTTCCTCTGGGAATACCAATGACCTGCGCGGTAAGATATTGCGAATAAAAGTGAATGAAGATGGGAGCTATAGTATCCCAGAAGGAAACCTGTTTCCTGAGGGAACTCCTAAAACTCGTCCAGAGATTTATACCATGGGGCATAGAAATCCCTATAGAATCTCTGTAGATCCCAAGAAGGGGTATGTGTATTGGGGCGATGTGGGTCCAGATGCGCAAAAGGACAGTTTGCAGACTAGGGGACCTAGAGGTTATGACGAGATGAATCAGGCTAGGGAAGCAGGGAACTTTGGATGGCCTTTTTTTATAGCCGATAATCAGCCGTATCGCAGTTACGACTATGCGACTGGGGAAAATGGGGAGTTTTTCGACCCCGAAAAGCCCATCAATAATTCTAGGAACAATACCGGACTTAAAGAGCTTCCCAAGGCTATGCCCGCCTTTGCTTATTATCCCTATGTAGTCTCCCAAGAGTTTCCACAAATGGGAACCGGAGGAAGAAACGCCATGGCCGGACCGGTGTATTACTCGGATATTTACAACGGGGAAAATGCCTTGCCCGAATACTATGATGGAAAGGTGTTTGTGTACGATTGGATTCGAGGCTGGATGAAAGCCGTTAGCCTGTTCCCCAACGGAGAGTTCAATAAAATGGAGCCCTTTGCAGATCAGATTAAATTAAACAACCTTATAGATATGGAGGTGGCACCGGATGGGAGAATTTACCTGTTGGAATACGGAAGCGGCTGGTTCTCTAAGAACGACAATTCTGCCCTGAGTTATATTGAATACAACGGAGGGAACAGACCGCCCTTGGTAGAAAATATGGAGGTAGACAAGACCTCTGGAGCACTTCCCTTAAAAATTGTTGCCAAAGTAGAAGCTATGGACCGCGAGCAGGATGAAATGACCTACTTATGGAATTTAGGAAATGGGGAAACCAAGGAGACTAGCGAACCCCAAATCACTTATGAGTATACGGAAGCAGGAGACTACTTTGTTTCCGTAGAAGTAAGGGATAGTAAGGGAGCTGCTGCCAAAAGTAATGCCGTCTCCGTAGTGGCAGGTAACTCTAGGCCTGTGGTCGCTATAGCATTAACAAATGGGGATCCTTCCTTCTTTACGCCAGGTGTTCCGGTAAACTATACCGTTTCTGTAAGCGATCCGGATGGATCGGAGATATTGGAAGACAATATATTTGTCTCCGTAGATTATTTGGAGAGTATGGATGAAGTGTCGCTATCCTTGGGCCACCAAGAAGTGTCTGCCGCGGTAACCGGAAAAGCACTTACCCAATCTATGGATTGTAGAACCTGTCATAAGGAATTAGGGAAATCTATTGGTCCCGCCTATACCGACATTGCTGCCAAATATAAGTCGGATAAAAATGCGGCTTCCTACCTCCAAGGAGTTATAATTTCTGGTGGTGGCGGAGTTTGGGGAGAGGTGACCATGCCGGCACATCCCAATATGTCCCAAGACGAAGCGCGACAAATTACCGCCTATATTCAGTCGTTGGCTGATACTGGCCAAAAGCAAAAATCGCTACCTACTTCTGGAACCATTAGACCTTCTAATGAAGATAAGGGAAAGGTGATGGTGATTTCGGCCTCGTATACGGATCAGGGGAATAATAACGTTAAACCGCTTACAGGCACTAATTCGGTAATGTTGAAAAGTAATTCTGATTCTGCCGATGCAGCGCAAGATTAATTCTATTAAGTAAAAGGCTGGCTAAAATTAGTTTTATCCTTAAGTCAATTACCAATACTGGACAACTCAATGGCAACATTGCCGAACAAAGTGGTGGTTGAATTAATAAGTTAATCAGCATTTATTCTTTAAACAGTTCCGGCCCAATAGAACTTAAAAATCTATTGGGCCGGTTGTGTTTTGTGGATGCTTCTGGCAGAATTACTGGTTCATCCAGTTTTTAAACTCGGGTGCTTTGGCTCTACTAACAACTATCCTTTCTTCGGAAGGAGGGGTAACGCTTAGGATGAGCTTACCATTAAAGTATTGCTTAATGCCTGTTATGGCGTCCTTCTTTACAATAAACTGCCTGTTAGCCCTATAGAAAATAGAGGGGTCTAGATCGTTTTCCATATCCTCCAAATTTTGCTCCATGGTATAGGTCTGATTCTCATCTGTCACGGCTTTAACAATGCCGGTTTCTATATATAAATAGGCAATGTTTTCGGTTTTTACGGGAACCAGTTGGTCCCTGTAATGGACCAGATACATAGATTTATAGGTGGTTTTATTAGTGCTTATCAAGTTTAATAAACCTTCCACTTGCTCGGCATAAAGTCCCTTTTCCTTAAATTGGCCTTTGTATTGTGCCAGGCTATCTGCCAGCTCATCCTCGTCTATAGGTTTTAATAGATAGTCTATGCTGTTTAGTTTAAAAGCCTGTAGTGCATATTGATCATAGGCAGTAGTGAAAATAATGGGAGTATCTATTTTTACGGAGTCGAAGATCTCAAAAGAAAGACCATCGGCTAAATGGATATCCATAAATATAAGTTCCGCCTCCTTATTTTTGGAGAAATACGCTACGGATTCCTTCACAGAATCCAAAACGGCCAAAATCTCTATGGAGTCTTCTATGTTTTTTAGAATATAAGCAAGGTGTTCGCTTGCTGCAACCTCGTCTTCTACAATTACAACCTTCATGTCATTTTATTCAATGGGAGTTTAACACGGAAAAATTCATTGTTCCTATCAATCACTATTTGCTGCTTTCTTATCATATAATAGCGTTTGTACAAGTTAAGGAGTCCGCTTCCCGTTCCTTCGGCCAGCGAAGACCTTGCTCTCACCTTGTTTTCTACAAACAGCGAATCATTGTCCGAATATATATGCACCTTTAACGGATTGGAGGTAGAGATCTCATTGTGTTTTACCGCATTTTCTACCAGTAATTGAAGGGCTAAAGGAGGAATTCTTCGCTCCAAGTAGGTCTCATCAATATTGATTTCTATGAGAAAACGGTTGCGATACCGTGTTTTAATTAAATAGGTATAGCTCTCTAAAAATTTAAGCTCCTCTTTTAATAATACCAGATTCCGATCTCCGCTCTGTAAAATATATCGGTACATAAAGGATAGCTTCTTTACAAAAAGGGAAGCCTCCTTGTTATCTCGAATAAGATAATTGAGCGAATTTAAGGAATTAAATAGAAAATGTGGGTTGATCTGATTCTTTAGCGCGGTGAGTTCATTCTCTAGGTTCTGTTGTTTTAAATGTTCGTTTTCCAAGATACTTTGCCGCTGAATAATTTGAAGGCGGAGGATGCGGGAAATAAAGAGGATAATGATATGGACTACAATAAAGATAGAAGTCACAAAGCCCGCTTCCCTTTCGGAAATGGTCTTGTCTACAAAATAGGGATTTATTTTGTTGAACAAGGCGGTGGTAACTAGTAGAATGGCCAAATTCCCTATGAAGCGCAGCCCTAGATCAATAAATCTGCTTTCTTTTGGAATTCTATAGATCCAATTGGTATTGTACTGAAGGGCCACCCATGAAAACAGGAAGAAAAAAATCAGTTTTAAAATAAAATCCTTGAACAGGTCTTGGGTATATAGCTCCTCCGTAAACCAAACCGATTTAAATAGGCTTAAGGTTAAGGGGAGTGTTACCAATATAGCGATTAGTGTCGCTATCTTTAATATCTCCTGTAATTTTACCTGTTTTACACCCTGCATTTTATTATAGTATTAATAACTCCTTTTAACTTCAAAGGTCAGAAATTGGTTTGGTCTATGCTATTTTTAGGAGGAAATTAGAGGGGCTTTTGTGGAAACGGTTATGTTCTTGTCTAAGAATAGGCCGTATCAGCTCATCTAAAAAAATGATAGGCCCCTAGCAAAAATGCCAAAGGCCTACCCCAACCAACTAACCAAAAAACTACCATAATTACTTAGCGTACGGATTAAATCCTTTGGGTAGGTAATCCATTACTTCTTTGCTAAGTTCAATTTCTTCTTCCTCTTTTTCGATGACTAAATCGTTGAGGTCTAACTCCATTCCTGCATAAGCGTTAAAGCCAATAGGAAGGTATTTCGCGGTGTTAAACCCTAGTTCAATGTCTTCTTCTACTTCCACTACCTCAAGATCTGTCAAATTTAGCTCCTTACCAGCATGGGCGTTAAAGCCAATGGGTAGGTATTCTGCAGTGTTAAAATCTAGTTCAATTTCTTCTTGCACTTCTACTACCTCAAGATCGGCCAAGTTTAATTCTTTACTCGCATAAGCGTTAAAGCCAATGGGTAGGTATTCTGCAGTGTTGAAATCTAGTTCAATTTCTTCTTCCACTTCTACTACCTTAAGTTCGGCTAGGTCCAAATCATTACTAGCGTAAGCGTTAAAGCCAATGGGTAGGTATTCTGCGGTATTAAAATCGAGCTCAATTTCCTCCTGAGCTTCTACTACCTTAATCTCTTCTGGACGTAGGTTTGCTGCTCTATTATCGTCTAATAACACGTCCTCAAAAAGACAGGAAGCCTCATTTATATTGAGGAATTGGCCACTGTAATCAGTGGATAATATACATTCACTGGTATCGTTAAAGGAGAGTAGCAATACAGATATCATTCCTACTCCTAATACTGTACTTAATCTTTTCTTCAAACTCATATGCTGTTTAATACTCTTTTTTGTTTTGTTATGCACTCTTTTCTGTATGAATCTTTAATTTTTACAAGTACAAAGATAGCAACCAAATAGACTGTTTTAGGGAGGTTTTGGGTGAAGCGTACAAATTGGCAAGTGAACCGTACTAGACCGAAGGTGAATTGTATAGATGGTTGCGGGTCAAGGGGTTGTGAATGTTTTGTTAAGTGTTTTTTATGGGGAAAAGTAAGGGGTTTATACTGAATTAGAGCAGATATGGGAGGGTGTATCTTATGGGATTTAAGGGGTGTTTATTACGGGGGAAAGTAATGAAAGAACATAGTTTAAGTGAATTTGCCCCAAGAAACAGTGCATAAAACCTATTCAATGCATAGCTTATAGTGGTTAAAAGCTCTTCATTCCTTGTATTTAGCGTCCTTTATATATAGTACCCAGCCTAGCCCTGATCTATTTTTTGGGGAGGCAATGGCTATAATAGCAGCAGCAATCCACTTATAAATAATAGGATTTTCTAGGGATTTGGCAGGGAAGGGGGGATCTGTTAAACCGCCCGTTGGATTACCTCAAACACCTTGTTGCCATCACATTTAAGCGTTTTGGAGGGGTATTTTAAGATCAAAGCATAGTCATGGGTGGCCATTAAAATGGTTCTTCCGGTCTTGTTTATTTCCTGCAAAACCTTCATCACCTCTACGCTGGTCTGTGGGTCCAAATTACCGGTAGGTTCATCGGCTAAAATAAGTTCGGGGTCGTTTAATAGGGCCCGGGCAATGGCAATACGTTGTTGCTCTCCCCCAGATAGCTCATGAGGAAATTTAAAACCTTTGGTCTTCATGCCCACCTTGTCTAGAACCTCTTCTACCTTGGCGTCCATTTCGCTTTGGTCTTTCCAGCCGGTAGCTTTCAGCACAAACAATAGGTTGTTGTTAACCGTACGGTCTGGTAAAAGTTTAAAATCTTGGAATACTACGCCCAGTTTTCGCCTTAGGTATGGAATATCTCGCTCCCTTAGGGTGGTTAAGTCAAAATCTACAATAGTCCCGCTCCCTTGCTTTAGCGGGAGGTCTCCGTAAAGCGTTTTCATAAAACTACTTTTACCGCTTCCGGTCTTCCCAATTAGATATACAAATTCACCTTTGTTAATTTCTAGGCTAATGTCGTTCAATACTAAGTTTTCTCCCTGAAAAACGGCTACGTCCTTCAGTTTCAATATACTCTCACCCATAGTCATAAATGTTGATATAAAAGTAATAAGTTCCTTTGGAATAAGGCCTAAACAACTTGAAAATTGTTTTTCTTTATCATATACTTGAGGATATATTTAATCGTTATCTATGCAAGGACGGTAACTCTTAACGATCAGAGAACATTATGCTAAGAAAAAAAACCGCTGTACTACTTTGCTTTGCCGGCTCCCTATTTTACGGGTACTCCCAAGAGTCGCAAATTTATACCCATGACCAAAGAACCTATCAGGAGGCTTTGGCGCTGTATCATAACAAGCAATATCAGGCAGCACAGACAATTTTTGAATCGGTAAAACGCACTACCAGAGACGAAGAAATAGAGGCCAATAGTGCGTATTATGCGGCCAATGCAGCCATTCGGCTAAATCAGTTGGGGGCGGAAAAGTTGATGGAAGATTTTGTGGAAAATCATCCAACCTCTACCAAACGCAATGCTGCCTTTATGGAGGTGGCCGATTATTTTTTTGAGACAGGAAAATACCCCCATGCCATTACATGGTATGCCAAGGTAGACCAGGAGGGGCTTTCCCGTAGGGAAAAAGAACGTTTCAACTTTAATTATGGCTATGCCCTATACTCTTCAAAAAAGCCAAAAGAGGCCGAAAAGTATTTGGATAGGGTAACCACCTCCCGAACCTATGGCTCCCAAGCCAAATATTATTTGGGATATATCGCCTATCAGCAAGACGATTATGAGGGCGCCAACCTGCGTTTCGATCAAATTACGGATCAAAATCTCATAGATGAGAAACTTTCCTACTATCAGGCAGATATGAACTTTAAACTGGGTAGGTTTGAAGAGGCTATCGCTTTGGCCAAAAAACAATTGTCCAAATCGGACCGAACCGAAGTTTCGGAACTCAATAAAATTATAGGAGAGAGTTATTTCAACCTCAATCAGTACGAAAACGCCATTCCCTACCTAGCCCAATACAAGGGAAAGCAGGGAAAGTGGAGCAATACGGACTACTATTTGCTAGGGTATTCTTATTATAAGCAGGGCGATTATGCCAATGCCAACCAGCAATTCAATAGGATTGTAAGCGGTAAAAATGAGGTTGCCCAGAATGCGTATTACCATTTGGCAGAGTGTTATTTAAACTTAGGAAAGAAGCAAGAGGCCTTAAATGCCTTTAGAAACGCTTCTCAGATGGACTATAATGCCCAAATACAAAAGGATGCTTACCTCAATTATGCGCGCTTAAGTTACGAGGTAGGGAATGCCTATGAACCGGTACCAAAAGTGCTTACCACTTATTTGCAGAAATACCCAAATGATGCCCATAAGGATGAAATTCAAGATCTCTTGGTAGATTCGTATATCACGTCAAAGAACTTTGAAGGGGCGCTGGTGCTTTTAGAGAGTAATCGAAACTATGCCAGCAAGGAAACCTATCAGAAGGTGGCTTTTTATAGAGGGGTAGAGTTGTTTTTGGAAGCTAACTACGAAGGGGCTTCGGAGGCCTTTAGAAAGTCTTTGAATAATGCGGAGAACCAGGTGTTTAGAGCTAAGGCTAGCTACTGGAAGGCCGAGGCCGATTATGCCATGAACCAATTTAACGATGCGGTGGCTGGCTATTTGGCATTTAAACAGAACGCTGCGTCTAGGACTACTCCAGAATATGCGGAGGTAGACTACAACCTGGCCTATGCCTATTTTAAACTACGGAATTTTGAAGGGGCTATTTCGGCCTTCAATACCTATGTAGAGGCTAATGGCGCCGATGTGGAAAAATTGAACGACGCCTATTTGCGTTTGGGGGATAGCTATTTTGTGAGTAGAAAGTACTGGCCCGCCATAGAGACCTATAACAAAGCGATTGCTAGGAATATTCCAGAGCGGGATTATGCTGCATATCAAAAAGCAATGAGTTACGGATTTGTAGATAGGAGGGAAACCAAAATAGAGGAACTAAACAATTTTGTTTCCAATTACCCCAATTCTACTTTAAGGGATGATGCGCTGTTTGAGCTGGCAAATTCTTATGTAAGTGCCAATGACACCAATAAAGGACTGCAGTTGTACGATAGGTTGATAAGGGAATACAAGGGAAGTTCCCTAGTGCCGCAGGCCTTAATGAGACAGGGATTGGTGCATTATAACGCCAGTAGGGGCGAGCAGGCTTTGGAGAAGTTTAAGTTGGTAGTGCGGGATTTTCCAAATTCCCAGGAAGCGTTACAAGCAGTAACCACTGCTAAATTGATCTATGTAGATCTGGGTAGGGTGAACGAATACGCCCAGTGGGTAGATAATCTCGATTTTGTAGAGGTAACCGATGCCGAATTGGATAATGCTACTTTCGAATCTGCCGACAAACAACAATTGGAAGGTAAGCTGGATGCCGCCATTAAAGGGTACGAGGGATACTTAAATCAATTTCCCAATGGCTTAAATGCCTTAAGGGCCAATTTTAACCTGGCACAGCTGTACTTTGGGAAGGGACTAAAAGACAAGGCCCTGGCTCATTTTAAGAAAGTTGCAGAAGGCAAGAACGAATATGCAGAGCAGGCCCTTACTCGGGTTTGTGAGATATATGTGGGCAAAAACAACTATGTGGCTGCCATTCCATATTTGGAAAAATTAGAAGCTACTGCACAGATTCAACAGAACCTTACCTTTGCTCGTTCCAACCTTATGAAGGGATATTTTGAGCAGTCTAACTACAATAAAACCATGGAATATGCTGGGAAGGTGTTGGCCACTTCAAAAATAGACGACCGTATTAAGAGCGATGCCCATATCATGATTGCCAGATCGGCCATTAAGACCAACAATGAAAGTAGGGCAAAGACCGCCTATGCCGAGGTACGGAAAATTGCCAGGGGCGGTTTGGCTGCGGAAGCGCTCTATTACGACGCTTATTTTAAAAATAAGGAAGGTAACTATGAGGCTTCAAACGCGGCAGCTCAAAATTTGGCCAAGGATTATCCTGGGTACAAGGAATGGAGTGCCAAGGGGTTAATTGTCATGGCCAAGAACTTCTACGCCTTGGAAGACGCTTTCCAGGCTACCTATATTCTGGAAAGTGTAATCGCAAACTTTGGAGACTATCCTGCCTTGGTAGAAGAAGCTAAAACGGAATTGGCCCTTATAAAAGCAAAGGAAGCTGAAAGTAATTCCTCAATTAAGTCCGAAGGGAACTAGAAGATTTCCATAAAAAGAACACAACATGCATACATCTATAAAAATAAGTCTGCTGGTATTGGTTGGTTTTTACCAAGCAGTACAAGCACAGGAAGAAGGTAAAAAAGATATAGGGACAGAGACGGTAACGGTGGTAAAGGCTTATGCCCCCACCATTTCCGACGCCTTTAAGATTAAATCGGTCCCCGTATTGAACGACTCGTTGGTTTTACAAAAAAAGCCAATCTCCTATAGCATCTTTTCGGTGCCGGTTGCCTCTACGTTTACCCCTGCCAAGGGAAAGGCTACGGGGATAGAGAAAACGGCTCCGGCCAAATTATTTAATTCATCGGCTTCCATTGGTCTGGGGAATTATAACAATGCATTGGTAGATTTCTATACCAGTAGGGCATTGAGTAGGGACCAAAGGTTCGATGTTTCATTAAATCACCGTTCGTCTAGGGGAGATATTCCCAGTTCTGCCTTGGATAATGAGTACTACAATACTAAATTGAATGGTAAATATTCCAAGTACGATCGTTACCTAAGCTGGGGTGCCCATCTAGGCTTGCAGCATCAAATGTATAATTGGTACGGGATACCCAACGGCTATTATACGGAGGAGTTGGTAAGCGGTATAGATGAGAAACAACACTATTTTGACGTGCACGCGGGTGCCCATATAGAGGTAGAGGATTCCTTCTTTAAAGGGGCAAACCTGATGGTGAGACGCTTCTGGGACGCAACTAATTCTGGGGAGAACAGAGCTGTTCTAAAACCTATTTTGGAAGCGCCCTTGGGGGAGGAAATGCTTACCATTAAAACCCAAGTAGACTATTTAGGGGGGACTTTTAAAAATGCTCCGGTGAGTAATGAAACCAATACTCCTGAAACAAAATACGCCTTTTTACAAATGGGGGTAAATCCAAATCTGAAGATTGAATCGGAAGAATTGACCCTTAACCTAGGGGCTACTTTTGTCTATGGGATGGATTTGGAGAATAATGGTAATAATTTTTACATATACCCCAAATTTACCGGTTCCTATAAGATGATGGACGACCTGGCCATTATCTATGGTGGAATTGAAGGAGGGCTCAATCAAAATTCCTTTTACGGTTTTGTAGAGGAGAATCCCTATGTTTCCCCAACAATGGAAATACAGCCTACAGACCAACAATACGATGGCTATATTGGGGTGAAGGGACAATTATTGCCCAACCTAAGTTATAACCTAAAAGGTTCCTATATGGCCGAGAATAGAAAGCCATTGTTTCTACTGAATCCAGAAAACACGGGTAGGAACGATAAGAAAGGATATTATTATGGAAATAGTTTTCAGGTATTTTACGACGATGTTAGAACCTTGGGAATATTTGGGGAGCTAAATGTGGAAGTAGATCGCAATTTCATAATTGGTATTAATGCAGAGGTGTTTGATTATGATACCGAAACAGGGAATCCTGCATGGAACCTACCTAACTTAACCAGTTCTTTATTTTTAGACTACCAACTAGGGGAGCAGTGGTTTATGGGAGCCAATTTGTTTTTTGTAGGGGAGCGAGACGATTTATATACCGTGGCAACACCGGGTACTTTGCCAGAGAATTTTACAATGACGCCCATTACCTTAAAAAGTTATTTTGATGCCAATGCCCATGTGGGATACCGGATTAATCAGCAGTTCTCCGTATTTGCCAAAGCGCATAATATTGCCAATCAGAACTATATGAGATGGAACAATTATAAGGTACAAGGCTTTCAGTTTTTGGCAGGAGCCACTTATAAATTCGATCTTTAGCTTACTATATTTAATATAGGTTAAGGAAGCAATTTCTTTAATTACCAATTAATAAGGGGGTATCTGGGAAAACCATATATCCCCTATTTTTTTATTGAGTTCTGATAAAGGATAAAATTGCTATGCCCCATTCACCACAGAGAGGGGGCCTTTAGTCCCAAAAACGGGAAAAGCCCCGTATGGTTCGGAGGAAACCTTTTATTTTGACATAAATTCAAGTGTAATTTTAATAATTAAAAAAAATGAAGAATTGTAACCATTTATTTTATGTCGGTTTGTTTCTTTTGATGACCAATACATCGCTTATGGCATCAAACCTTAAGACTTCTGCAAATAGCCTATTTCAGGCCGAATTGGTAGCTGTAGTTCCTAATTCCTTTATAGGTCAATGGGATTATACCGCAGCGGATGCCCCCTATGAATATAGGAGTGGTGTGTTGTTTATTACCAAAGAAAAAGAGGGGTATGGGGTAAAGGTGAAGCTTGGGTACAATACCCTAAAAGCCACCGAAGTAGTATTGGAAAAGAATACCATGAAATTTTCTATTTGGGTGGAAGGCGAAAAGATTGAAGTTTCTTTAGAGATGAAGGGCGATGAATTGATTGGGGAAGCCATCTCCTCCCAGGGGCCCTTGGCATTGAAAGGCACAAGAAGGTCTGCAAAATAGTGGATCCCAATCCCAAAGGGAAGTAGCGGGGTAGGGAGTATAATAAGTCTCTTTTTGAGGTGTTTATAATGGATACGAGTACTTCGGTAGCAGCTGTTGAGGCTGTTTCTGTGAGAGGTGTATTCCTGGAAAATTCATGAGAGTTAGAAGTTTAGAGCCATGCAGCAGTAGAAATATGTGGCTAAGTTAGGTATACTGCGGTGTAAACTGTTCATTTTAGGAGGGTTAAAAAATGTTGAATACAAATGTTTGTGTTTCAAACTTTTGGAGCTATATTTGATTAACATTTTTTTAACCAATTAAATTTTAGTAATGAATAGAGGAACAGTAAAATTTTTCAATGATGCCAAAGGATTCGGGTTTATCACCGAAGAAGGCTCTGAAAAAGAACATTTTGTACACGTCTCCGGTTTAATCGACGAGATTCGCGAAGGCGATGTTGTTGAATTTGAACTTAAGGAAGGAAAAAAAGGATTAAACGCAGTAAATGTTAGAGTCATTTAATATATACTTTTTAATTTCTTGCAAGCTAGAGCCTATTCTATTTCGAATAGGCTTTTTACGTTTAAAAAAGTATTGTAAAACCTGAGGCTATGGATTGTAACTGCCCTATAGGGGTTGTAGGTCCATGTGAAGCAAAGTTTTTTATCTGTAGGGGGTGTGATGGTAATCCAACCTTTGGCATTGGGAGCGAGCATGATATTTTGAAAAATATAAGATTGGATGCGTTCCAGTTGTACTAAAAACACTCCCTTTAGATCTGAAAATTTTGGAGGCTATTAAATAACTGAATCAGTACTTTATCAGTGCCTATTTTATCCGAGGATATTTTGGTAGTTGTTCTGTATTAGGAGCGTAGGAGGTTAAAAAAAAATAGCCAACCAATATTTTTATGTTAACCGCTTTTATTTATGATGTAATTTTATAAAAAAAAATGAATGACCATAGAATATAGAGTTAGGGCAGTAGAAGAGTTGTTTGCTGGATTGGATAAGGAAATAGCAGCTTTTCAAAGCGAAACAGGATTGGGGTGCAGAGCAGGATGTGGCAAATGCTGTACCCATCCAGAGGTGGAGGCATCCCCACTAGAGTTTCTTCCTTGGGCTTTTCACGTATTCCTAAATGGAAAGGCAGAAGCTACTTTGGAAGAATTAAAATTGAACAAAAGTGCTGTTTGTTTCCTATACCGCCCCCTGACTGTTTTGGATCAACACAATGGAAGGTGTGGAGATTATGTTTACCGTGGGTTAATATGTAGGCTTTTTGGGTATGGGGCCAGTAAGGACAAATTTGGAGAACTGCGATTAGCAACTTGTAAGATAATAAAGGAAGGGCAGGCAGAAAACTATAATAATGCGGTGGAGGCCTTAAAAAAGGGATTGTATGTACCTGTCTTCTCGGATTACTATATGAGGCTCAATCAAATAGATTTTAAGCTGGGGAATTCTATTCTTCCTATTAATAAAGCGATGAAGGTTGCCCTTGAGGATGTGCTACAATATTTCGCATATCGGCCATTTCCTAATGGATATACGGATATTGCTTAGAACTTAGCATTATAAGTCTTCTACCGCTATTAAGGGGGTTGGAGCTTTTTTTCTTACCAAAAAATGGATCTTAGGCCTTTAAATCGATTTCCTTTAAGTTTTCAATCCTATTCCGTATTAGAAAGGCATCAATGGTCTCAAAATGTTCTATCACCCTGTTCTCTTTAAACTCAAATACCTTTTGTGATAATCCTTGCAGGAAATCACGGTCGTGAGAAACCAATATTAAGGTGCCGTCAAAAGCTAAAAGCGCTTCTTTTAATACCTCTTTGGATTTAAGATCTAAATGGTTGGTGGGTTCATCCAGGATTAGCAGGTTAACGGGTTCTAACAGTAGTTTTACCATTGCTAACCTGGTTTTTTCTCCCCCAGAGAGAACGCTTACTTTTTTCTCCAGATCATCCCCGCTGAACATAAATCGCCCTAAAATATTTTTAATCTGCGTGCGTATTTCCCCTTCGGCTACCTCGTCTACCGTTTGGAAGATGGTAAGTTCCGGATCTAGTAAAGAGGCCTGGTTCTGGGCAAAATAGCCCACTTTTACATTGTGGCCCAATGTACATTGTCCCTCTACCTCAATCTCTCCCAAAATAGCTTTTATCATAGTAGATTTACCTTCCCCGTTTCGGCCTACAAAAGAAACTTTCTCTCCCCTGCTTATGGAGAAACTGGCATTTTTAAAGACCACCTTATCGCCATAGCTTTTGGAAAGATCCTCTACACGTACAGGGTAGTCCCCAGACCGGACAGAGGGGGGGAATCGCAGTTTTAAGGAAGAAGTGTCTATCTCATCGATTTCTATAAGCTGCAGTTTTTCTAACATGCGTTCCCTAGAGTTCACTTGGTTGGTTTTAGAGTAGGTTCCTTTAAAACGCTCTATAAACGCTTGGTTATCTGCAATGAACTTTTGCTGCTCTTGATAAGCCTTTATTTGGTGACTTCTTCTTTCTTCCCGCAATTGCAGGTAGTGGGAGTAATTGGCCTTATAATCATAGATCCTTCCCATGGTAACCTCAATAGTTCTATTGGTAATATTATCTATAAAGGTTTTATCGTGGGAGATGACCACTACGGCTTTGGCTTTGTTCAATAAGAAATCTTCCAGCCAGATTACGGATTCTATGTCTACGTGGTTGGTTGGCTCGTCTAAAAGGATGAGGTCTGGTTTTTTCAATAAGATTTTTGCCAGTTCTATCCGCATTCTCCACCCACCACTAAATTCGCTGGTAAGTCGGTGAAAATCGGTCCTCTTAAAACCGAGTCCGCGCAAAGCCTTTTCTACTTCCGCCTCATAGTTGATATCCTCTAAGGCATAGAATTTCTCTCCTAGGTCCGACACTTGCTCTATGATTTTCATATAGGAATCCGACTCGTAATCGGTGCGGGTTTCCAACTCCTTGTTTAAGCGCGCCATTTCATCACGCATTTCAAAGATTTCCTTGAAAGCCTTGGAGGCTTCCTCAAAAACAGTACAGCTATCGTCGGTCAGTAAATGCTGTGGTAAATAAGCGATAACGGCATCTTTGGGAAAGCGTATATTTCCCCTGGTGGGTTTTTGCTCCCCTGCGATAATCTTCATCATGGTAGATTTTCCCGCTCCATTCTTACCCATCAAGGCAATTTTATCGTTCTCATTAATTACAAAGGAGACATCACTGAACAAGGTGTCACCACTAAACTCAACCGCTATTGCGTCTACAGAAATCATAATCGGATTTTAAGTGTGCAAAACTAGATAAAATTGGAATACCGTGGCTATTAAATTATGCTATGTGAGTAGGGGCGAAGGAAAAAAACCGTTGTTAATTTAATGGCAATAACTCGCTAGATTGACGTTGGGGTGGGAAATAGATAATAAATCCTATAAGCTTTCGGCAATGCATAATTTGAACGGAATTAAAAGGAGGAATGTCGAATAAAAATATCTTTTATAGCGAGTTATATTTCAATAGGTTATATTTAATTGTGCTTAATTATTGTAGGATGAATGATGAATTAGTAATCAATTTTACCCCCACCGGAATGATACCTACCAAAAGTATGACCCAACATGTTCCGGTAAGTGTTGCGGAAATAGTTGAAGATGTTCTTAGGGCTAATGAGATGGGAATTACCATGGTGCATTTACATGCAAGGGATGAGGTTTCTGGGGTGCCCACCTACAAAAAAGAGGTGTATGGAGAAATAATCGAAGGAATTCGAAAATTTGCGCCATATCTGGTTATTTGTGTTTCTTTAAGTGGACGGAATTTTAGCGAATTGGATTTAAGGGCCGACCCTCTGTCTTTGGAGGGGTTTTTAAAACCAGATTATGGGAGTCTGACACTAAGTTCCCTGAATTTTAATACTACTGCCAGTGTAAATTCCCCATCAACGGTTCAAGGCTTGGCAGCCATTATGAAGGAAAAGGGAATTGTGCCAGAATTGGAAGTATTCGATATCGGAATGATTAATTATTCGAAATATCTGGAAAGAAAAGGACTTATTAAGCCTCCATATTATTTTAATCTACTGTTAGGGAATATTGCCTGTGCCCAAGCAGACTTGTTGCATTTAGGAATAATGGTTAACGATCTTCCTAAGGACTCATTATTTAGTTTGGCAGGAATTGGAAATAATCAATTTAAGATGAATTCCTTGGGGATTGCCATTGGTGCCGGAGTAAGGGTTGGATTGGAAGATAATATATGGTTCGATTCCTCGAGAACCACACTGGCAACCAATTTGGATTTATTAGAAAGAATACATGCAATAGCCAGGGTTAATGATAGGGAAATAATGACGCCACAAGAATTTAGATCAAAAATGAAACTAGAACCGGGAAATGGGAAATACGGTAGAATATATGATTAAGAATATATAATATGCCAATAAAGGAAAGTAGAAAAACATCGCAAGTCAAAAGAATTTCCAGTGTGATTAAAAATGGAATGTTTCTCTATGGATTGAAAAATCGTTTGGCGCTGATTGGAATTGAAATAATGCCCTATTATTGGGTGCAGGAAGAGTTTGAGCCTTGCGCTGAACCAAAAATTAAAGGAGATGTTTCGGAATTTAAGTTAAGAGAACTTAGTCTGGACGAATTGATGTTCGTTAGCAAGGGAATCCAGAATTTGCAAATTGACTTGCTAAAAAAAGAATATGAAGAGTGTTGGATGTGTTTGGGTTTGGAACATAATAATGAAATAGCAGCTTATAATTTGATTACAAATAAGGAAATAAATTTTTTCGATAAAGTGTTTCCTATCAAGAATAATGAAGCCTATCTATCTAGCATGTGGACATTTCATGATTTTAGGGGGAGAAATCTTGCCCCTTATTTAAGATATAAGAGTTATCAATTATTAAAAGAGCACGGAAGAGATACGAAATACAGTATTAGCGAGTATTTTAATAAATCTACCATCAAATTTAAAAACAAGCTTAATTCAAAACATTTAAAACTTTATATTTATATCGGTCTGTTCGGGAAATTTAAAGGAAATTACTTGTTGAAATCCTATACAGGGAAATAATATACCTCACCTGATTTTTGATTGCTACTGTTATTTTGGCTCCCCCGTATTTTAGTTTATGAGCCCTTTTACAACAACCAATTCACACAACATTTTTATAAACCACCTTTCCACCTAAGTCCAATCCAAAGGAGTGGGAAGGGCTATCTAATTTTAAAAATACATCAATAATCCCGTTTAGATTAAGGAATAACTTCGCCTGATTAATCGCAGTTTTTGTTGGAGTTTATTAAAATATACTTCTTAGTTTCTTATGTGTTAGCGCTTCTTCAATTTTAAATTGGTTTTGTATTAGCCTGTGGTTCAGCGAGTCAGTCCATAGTATTAAGTTGGGTTGCTGTGCTCCTTTATCAGGTTAATATCTTTTGATTACATCCACTTGCCCCTTATAATTTCAATAAGTCATGGTAATTAATTGATCGGCAATGTTTTACGGGAGCTTTAAATTTCTTAACTTAGGGAGTTCCTCCTTAAAACTACCAAGTATTCCGCAATTTTTAACGATTCGTATGTCCGAAGTTGTACAAATACGGGAACTCTATACCGCTAGTCCGGAACAGGTTTGGCGGGCGATAACGGAACGGGAAAAGATGAAAGTATGGTATTTCGATATTCCCGACTTTAAGTTGGAGGTGGGGGCAGAGTTTAATTTTTTTGAACCAGGATTTAGGAGAGAGTTTCATCATCGTGCAACCATCACGGAGATTGTTCCTAAAAAGAAATTACAGTATACCTGGACCTATCCTAGTCATAGTATAGGCAAGTCCCTTCTAACATGGGAGATAGTTCCAGAAAATACTGGTACCTCCGTGCTGCTTACCCATGATGGAGTAGATAATTTCTCCGATGGGGGAAAAGACTTTAATCGGGAAAATTATCTCGCTGGTTGGACCGATATTTTAAGTAAATCCTTAAAGCAGTTTTTGGATAGTGAATAATCAGGTTGAATGATACCTAGGGGTAAAACGCCATTAAAAGGTGAGCCCCTTTCAGGTTATTAAAGGGGAGGATCTAGCTTGGGGTGGTACTACGCGTAAAAAAATATACTATGGTCAAATTCATTTCATTTTTATGCCTTCTCACAACACTTCAAAGTGTAGGGCAGCAAATTACCGTGGCTGAAAAGGATAAAAGTCAGGAATTCAATTTTTGGGTGGGTCACTGGGAGGTGTATCAATACGGCACAGACAAACTCGCTGGGGAGAGTCATATAGAACCTATTATAGATAGCCTAGGGCTGTTGGAGCATTACAAAGCACATCATAGCGGATTTAAAGGGAAGAGCCTCAATACGTATAATAGTGCAAAGGGTCGTTGGGAGCAGTATTGGATAGATAATACTGGTTTATCGCTGTTTTTAGTAGGCGGGATGAAAGATGGCAGAATGGAGATGGACGATTTGGAAAGCGGGAATGCCAAAACGGGATACAATAGAATTAGTTGGGAGGAGCAGGAAGATGGAACAGTGAGACAAACGTGGAGCATTAGTAAGGACTCGGGAACAACCTGGACAATAATTTTTGATGGAATCTATAGGCCCAAAAAATAGGCAGCCCCAATTGTAGCTATGGCCGTTTACAAAGGTTCTACATTGGTTTTGTGATTAAATCAAGTGTCAATTCAAATATAAAATACTGCTTTTTTAATAGTAATAACACCTCCTTATAGCTCGTGGGCGTTGGGAATGTAGTTGAATTGGCAAGGGAAATCTATTGTATCTTTGCTGGTTAAATTTATTCCGATGGAGTATATCTTACTATCTACCGTAAACGATCCTTATTTTAAAGAGGCATGGCAATTGTATGAGGCTTCCTTTCCTCAGGAGGAAAGACGTACGCTTAATGTTCAAGAGAAAATAATGGCGAATGATTCCTATAACTTCCAAGTGATGCTATTAGAGAGCCAGGTGGTGGGCTTTCTTCTTTGGTGGGAATTTGAGGAGGTGGTTTTTGTAGAGCATTTTGCCACTAGCCCCAACCTAAGGGGAAAGGGATACGGAAAAACCATTTTACAGGAGTTTTTGGATAGGGAAGAAAAGCCAGTTGTTTTGGAAGTAGAATTGCCAGAACCTGGAATAAAGCTGAGGAGAATAGAATTTTATAAAAGATTGGGTTTTGCACTTAATACTCATCCTTATGTGCAACCGCCCATGCAAAAAGGCTGTGGATCCCTACCATTGTATCTTATGTCTTACCCAAGGGAGTTCTCCCAGGAGTCCGTCACTCATTTCATGGAAGCTTACCATCCTCTTATCTACGATCAAGGGTTATTATAGATTACCCAATTTTATGTGGTTCGGGTTCTTCGCTTTAGCTTGGAAATGCGGTCTGCATAATAGGCTTTTAACTCTATTAAAAAGTCCATGGGCTTGGCATATTCTACCAGCACTTTATAGGTCTGTTTGTTCTTGGCCAGGTGCAATTCTTTATGGAGCTGGTCCAGTTCCAAGGAGAGGAATTCGTATTCGGACTTCGTAATTTTTTCGGGTTGTGGGGTAAGTGGTAATGGCGTGTTTCCGCTAAATATTTGGGCATGGTAGGCCTCCAGGCTTGCTAAGTCACCTTCCTTATAAATTTCAATTAATTGGGTGGTAAGCTCCGTGGCCAATTCCAATTGGTCTCGCTGCAGGGAAAACTTGTCGGGATGTATGTGGAGCATCGCCTCGCGGTACAAACGCTTTTTCTGCTGTTCCTCCTCCTGGATTTTTGCAGTTGGGGGCTTGCTTGTAGCCATCGGAACGGAATTGGCGGGGTCGTAATTTTTTCCTCGTCGTTTTTGCTCCCTCCGTTTTTCCTTCTTGGCTAGTTTCTGCTCTTTGTAAAGGAGTGCTAGCTCCTGCTCCAAAACAATGAGATCCCCTAATTTGGATACTAGTAGCCTTTCAAAATCCAAGGTGCGTTCCCTAACCTCCTGTAGTTCCAGTTTTAAGGCCTTTATTTTCTTTTGTAATGCAGAGAGTTCGGTATGGGGGATAATTGGCTTCATAGAAATTGTATGAGCTGCAAAACTAGTCATTTCCTAGGCGTCTCGTAGGGTATAGGTTTTTAATATTTATCGTTGGCAGGGGTAGTGGCTAACAGAATTAGTGCAGAAGCAAGGTGGCTATGATGGCTCTTATGGGGCTAAATGATAATTTTGAATTACATTAGCTATCATTTGAAATTGTAGATCCATCAGATAAATCCAATATATTATGAGAAAATCGTTGATTTTAGGATTAGTATTATTAGGCTTGGCGTGTGATGCACCCAAAAAGCAGGCCGACTTACTAGTTGTAAATGCCAATATCTATACCGTGGACGATTCCTTTTCCAAGGCATCGGCATTTGCGGTGAAGGATGGGAGGTTTATTGGTGTGGGCAGTACGGAAACCATAAAGCGGCAATACACTGCCAATGAAATAGTGGATGCCGAGGGGAAGACCATCGTGCCTGGATTAATTGATGCTCACTGTCATTTTTATGGGTTAGGCCTTAACCAACAGGTAGTAGATCTTTCGGGGACTAGTAGTTTTCAGGAAATGATAGATAGGGTAACGGAGTTTCAAGACCGCCATCAGAAAGATTTTATTCTGGGTAGGGGATGGGACCAAAACAATTGGGAGGTAAAGGAGTTTCCAACCAAAGAGGTGTTAGATCAGCTGTTTCCAGATACCCCAGTTTCCTTAAGAAGAATAGATGGCCATGCCTTATTGGCTAACCAGAAAGCCTTGGATTTGGCCGGAATTACCAAGGCTACCAAGGTAGAAGGGGGTGAAGTAATATTAAAGAACGGGGAACTAACAGGCGTGTTGGTAGATGGTCCTATGCAGCTGGTAGATGCCATTGTGCCCGCGCCCGATAAGGAGTCTCAAATTATGGCCTTAAAAAAAGCAGAGGAAATATGTTTTGCCAATGGGTTAACCACGGTGAACGATGCAGGACTCAGTAGGGCTACTATAAATCTAATTGATAGTCTGCAACGGGCAGGCGATCTCTCTATTAGGGTATATGCTATGATTAGTGCCACCCAAGAAAATTTGGATTATTACTTACCCAAGGGTACCTATAAGACCGATAAATTAAATGTAGGTTCTTTTAAGGTGTATGGAGACGGGGCCTTAGGATCTAGAGGAGCAGCGTTAAGGGAGCCGTATACCGATCAACCCGGCCATTACGGGGCTATGGTTACCTCGGTAGCTGCCATTAACGATATGGCCAAGCGGATATCCGAGTCAGATTTTCAGATGAATACCCATGCTATAGGCGATTCTGCTAATATTGCAGTGTTTAGGGCCTATAAGAAGGTATTGCAAGACGAGCCAGATCGCCGATGGAAAATAGAACATGCCCAGATTATTTCTCCACAAGATTTTGATTATTTCTCTGGGGGAATTATTCCGTCCGTACAGCCTACCCATGCCACCAGTGATATGTACTGGGCCGGAGATAGACTAGGGGAGGAGCGACTAAAAGGAGCTTATGCCTACAAAACCATGTTGAATAAGGCGGGAACCATTGCCTTGGGAACAGACTTCCCCGTAGAGCAGGTAAACCCCTTTTTAACCTTCTATGCAGCGGTTGGGAGAAAGGATGTAAACAATTACCCAAAAGATGGGTTTCAAATAGAGGAGGCACTTAGTAGGGAGGAAGCGCTAAAAGGGATGACTATCTGGGCGGCTTATTCCAATTTTGAGGAAATGGAAAAAGGGAGTATTGCGGTAGATAAGTTTGCAGACTTTACTATTCTAAGTGACGATATTATGACGGTACCCCTAGCGGAAATACCTCATATTAAAGCAGAAGCTACCTATTTGGATGGGAAAAAGAAATAATACCTGAATCTAGACCTTGGTGTGCCTAGGCGGCGCACCGATGTCTATATTTTTGAGCGGCGACCTCTAGCTTTTCGGTTAAATCCTTGAGCCATATGAGCTGGTTGTAGATTAAATGTGCCTCCTGTAGGTTGTTAAGCATTTCTTCTTCAAGGGCTATCTGTCCCCTTTGTAACTCTGCTTCCCGCTCTTTTATCAAACTTTCATAGGAGGATTTTAGATTTGCTTTGGCGGTGTCTATATTCTCGGGCAGGTTGCTGGGGTGAATGTCAATTTGGTCAATTTCCTTGGCAGAGTTTTCCAGGGTAGTTCCAATATGCTCTACAATTTTTTTAAAGTGTACCGATTCTTCCGTGGTTTTGTGGTGCTGTATAAAGGCACCCAGGGACGCCAAGGTAGAGAGGATGGTGTTGTTGAGTGCTACAATTTCATAAATTAAATCTGAAGACTTTTGTTTGGATTTAGGGTCTTGGGACATTCGTTGGTAGGCGGCATTTAAATTGCTTACCGATAAAAAAGCCTCTTTTCTTGGTACTTTATACTGTACGTCTGCCGTCTCTTTGGTTCGGTATAAATGTCGGATAGCAAATAAGTAGTTGGCGTTGGCACGTATACTTTTGGTTAGAATTTTATCTAGGTTCATTACCTCCCAGTTGGGCCAGAAAAGGTAATTTGCAATGAGTGCCAACACTGCCCCCAAAAAGGTATCTAACACCCGGTATTGAATAATCTCAAAAGCGTTAGGCGTGAGTAGGGAATAAACAAATATAATATTGATGGTAATAAAAGCGGCTGCAGAACGATAGTTTTGCTGAATTAGGGAGAAGGCCACCAGTAAGGACAAGACCGCAAGAACCCCATAAACAATGGTGTTTTGGGTGAGTAGTATAATGAGGGTGGCTATAGCCGCGCCAATTAGGGTGCCAATGGTCCTGTTTATTGATCGTTCTTTGGTGAGTCCGTAATTGGGTCGCATTATCACAATAAGGGTCAGTAAGATCCAGTAGGTGTTTTTTATACCAAGGGCCGTCCCAAAAATATAAGCAATGATAATGGCGGTGGTAAGTCGCAGTGCATGCTTAAAAATGGGCGACTTATAACTTAGGTTTTCCAAGATGATATTAAAACCGTAGTCCTGATCCGTGATAAACTGGTGGGCGTGTTTGCTTTTTATGGAGAGTTGCGATTCTTTCCTAACATTGGTCAATGCCCGCCTAACTGTCCGTATTTTTTGTAATTGTAAGGTCTGGTAATCATAGAGGTTTTTTAAAATGATACCGCCCTCTTGGGCATGGGGCGTTCCCACCTGCTCTACAAAATCTCCAATGGCTTTACTTGCCGTAGTGAGCGCTCGGATCATGGGTTCTTTGGAAGGGATGCCTTGTTTGGTAATCATGCACTCCGCTACCTTTTTAAGGTGGCTGCTAAAGGCGAGGTTTACTTCCTTAAAGGCATCCAATCGTTTTTCATGACCTTTAAATAAGCTGTCTATTTTGGGGTAGTCCAAGCTATTGGCCAAGGCCAGCTCCAAGATGTCTACCATGGAGATAAAGATTAGCAGGTGCTTTTCATCGGAATGGGATTTTTTGCCCCGTTTCGCTTTGGTAAGCAAGAGTTCCCTTAATACCTCGTGTTTTTCGCTGATGTCTGACTGAAGGGTAAACAGCTTCCGTAATAGCTGATCCCTTTTTGTAGTTTCGGTTAGGAGCTTTGCCCGCACTTCCAGATAATCGCCCGTAAGGCTCAGGGTATCGGAAAGTAATTGGTCTTCGTCCTTTCTCGGTATTATTCTATGGGTCAGTAGGGAGACGGAGAGATAAAAAAGTCCGCCCACCCCAATCAATAAAATATGTAGCCATAGGGGAATGCTCGTGACTCCGTGCGCTAGGCTCAGGATCATTGCCAAGAGTCCGGAAAAGGCAACCAGAGAACCCCTAAATCCGTAGACAGCCAAAAGGGAAATGGAAAATGTTAGCACGGAAATTACAGCAAGCAGCAACCAATAGTGGGGATTAGAAAGGCTAACTATAAAGCTAACGCCCATGGTAAGGACGCTACTGATAAGAATGCCGTAGACCTTTCTTTTTAAACTTCCAGGGATGTCGCTAGGGGCGTTTAAGAATACCCCAATGGCTAATGGTATCCCAATTTCTGAGTAACCTAATAATCCAAGGGTGACCAAAGGAAATAATGCCGCCAAAGTAAATTTGAGGGCGCGGAAAAAGTAGGAGCTTCTAAAATACAGGGAAGATAATCGTATGAATTCCTTGACCATAATACAAAAATACGTGCAATAGTTAAGATTTAATAACTATAGGGCGGTTATGCAGGTTTTTCAATTGTGTCCTGTTAGTGGCGTAGTGTTTGGTTGCGGGATATAAAAATAATAAAGACCGAAGCAGGTACTTCGGTCTTTATAATAATGACAAGTAGCTACCCCTAAAATTCTATAGGTAGCGATACCCGTGTATTTCCCCAACCTAGCACTAAGTGAGTCCCCTTTTTCATGTCCTGGTAGGCGATGGAAAAGGCTTCCAATGTTTCGGATCCCTTACTTACTTTTGCAGGTACGCGGAGTAAGTCTTCACTTTCTTGGTAGGAATAGGCACCCCATTGATTTAAGTTCTTGTTCAGGATTACGGTCCACTCCTTTTCACCTGGTATGGTAAACAGGGAGTAGGTTCCAGCTGGAACGGCTTTCCCTGCTACGGTAGCATCTTGGTAGAAGGTTATTTCGGAAGCTTCATTGGCTCCAGTACGCCATACTTTCCCGGCAGGTGCCAATTCGGAGATAGCTCTTCCTTTCAGCTGGGGCCTACTATAGATAACTCTAACCAACTTGTTAGAGACTTTATAATCGGAAGGGTAGGAAGCAATGTCGGCCGGACTTTTGTCCAATCCGCTAAATTTTTGTGCCGTTGCCGCTGAACTAAAGCAAAGGGCAAGCACCATAATGGTAGTTGTAAAAATGTTTTTCATGATTAATGTTTTTGCGATTCTCAAATTTAGGCAGTATTCCATTAATATGAATACTAAAACCTACTTTTTTTAGACAACTTACAAAATGATCCCTTTGCAATGAGAAAGCATTGGTTGATGTTGTTGATTGCAATTAAAGTCGGGATTTTAGTTTTCAATTGTAAGTAAAACCTCCCTATATGTTTTATAATTTATAGTTATGGGGGATATTTGCTTTATTATTGAAATAAAAAATAAGTTATGTGTGGAATTGTTTGTGCTTTTGACGTAAAGGAAAGTACTGAGGCCTTAAGACCTCAGATTTTGGAAATGTCCAAGAAAATTAGACATAGAGGACCGGATTGGAGTGGCATTTATTCCAATGATAAGGCTATTTTGGCGCATGAGCGTTTGGCTATTGTAGATCCTGCATCCGGAAAGCAGCCGTTGTTAAGTGAAGATGGGAAGTTGATCTTGGCCGCCAACGGTGAAATATATAACCATAGGGAGCTGCGCAAGCAGTTTGAGGGTACATATAACTTTCAGACCGAATCTGATTGTGAGGTTATTTTGGCCTTGTACAAAGAAAAGGGAGCCGATTTCTTGGATGAAATGAACGGGATTTTTGGGTTTGCTATTTATGATTCGGAAAAGGACGAGTACTTTATTGCAAGAGACCATATGGGAATTATCCCTTTATATATAGGTTGGGATATCCATGGTACCTTTTATGTGGCTTCGGAACTAAAGGCATTAGAAGGGACTTGTAGTAAGATAGAATTGTTCCCTCCGGGACATTATTTACACAGTAAGGATGGAGAATTAAAAAGATGGTATTCCAGGGATTGGATGGAATACGATGCGGTAAAGGAGAACCAAACCAGTATACAAGAAGTAAAAGAGGCCTTAGAAGCTGCAGTACACAGGCAATTAATGTCCGATGTGCCTTACGGGGTGCTATTGTCTGGCGGATTGGATTCGTCCATTACTTCGGCCATTGCTAAGAAATATGCCCAAAAGCGAGTGGAATCCGGAGATACTAAAGAGGCTTGGTGGCCTCAATTACATTCGTTTTCTGTGGGCTTGGAAGGGTCTCCGGATCTTGCGGCCGCCCAAAAAGTGGCAGATCACATAGGAACGGTACACCATGAGATAAAATTTACCATTCAGGAAGGCTTAGATGCTATTAAGGATGTGGTCTATAAGCTAGAAACCTATGATATTACAACTATTAGAGCTTCTACGCCCATGTATCTTATGGCCAGGGTGATAAAGAGTATGGGAATTAAAATGGTGCTTTCCGGGGAAGGTGCAGATGAACTTTTTGGAGGATACCTCTATTTCCACAAGGCGCCCTCGGCAAAGGATTTCCATGAAGAAACGGTGCGGAAATTGGATAAGCTGCATATGTACGATTGTCTTAGGGCAAACAAATCCTTGGCTGCTTGGGGCATAGAGGGCAGGGTGCCCTTCTTGGATAAGGAGTTTATGGATGTAGCTATGAGGATTAACCCACAGGATAAAATGATTAACGGGGAGCGCATGGAAAAATGGGTGCTTCGCAAGGCTTTTGAGGATATGTTACCCGAAAGTGTGGTTTGGAGACAGAAGGAGCAGTTCTCGGACGGAGTGGGTTACAACTGGATAGATACCCTAAAAGAAATGGTGGAAAATGAGGTGACAGACGAACAATTGGCCAATGCCAAATACAGGTTCCCTATTCAGACGCCAACTTCCAAAGAGGAGTTTTACTACCGTTCCATTTTTGAGGAGCATTTCCCTTCGGATACCGCTGCATTGAGTGTACCGCAGGAAGCTTCGGTGGCGTGTAGTACTAAAATTGCTTTGGAATGGGATGAGGCATTTAAAAACATGAACGACCCATCGGGTAGGGCAGTGGCCAAAGTCCACGCCGATGCCTATGTTAAATAAGAAGCTTGATGTAGGTTTGGGTTGCATCGGAAAGTGATCGTAATTACCTGCCTGCCTTTAGGTAACATAATTCAATTCGGTTAAATTAGTTTTTATTTTAATTAATGCTGGGAAGCGCCCACTTATACCAATTAGCTTTGGGGAAGGGGCGCTTTATTCATTTGTAAAATCTCCCCATCTTTCTACAAGGTTTCCAGGATTCCCCTGCTACGCTTTCAAATCCCTGTGTATATCTGGAGCACCCCATGGTTCCTTCTAAAACTAAATAAAGGCACCTTAGGGGGCTAAACGTTGCCTTAAATTAGAATATATGGGGATTTCTGCTTGTCTTAATTGTTTTTATTAGATCACGCGCTTCACTTTTCCAGAAAGCTCTTAGCGCAGCTTATAGCCCTTATTTTCGCCTTGGAGCCACTAAGTCGTGGAAATCGCATGGTTTTACACATTTTTTGTTGATAACTTGCTAACTAAAACCCAGATGGGCCTTATAGTTTAGGGGGTATTGCTTATATTTGTAGGATTGCTAAAATTATAATGAAATAAGTATAAATTTATGAGCGAAGAAGCAAAAAACGAGGAGCTAAAAAAGAATAATTATTCAGCAGATAGTATTCAGGCTCTAGAGGGAATGGAACACGTTAGGATGCGTCCCTCCATGTATATTGGGGATGTGGGTGTTAGAGGGTTGCATCATTTAGTATATGAGGTAGTGGACAACTCCATTGATGAGGCAATGGGAGGTTACTGCGATGAGATAGAGGTTTCTATAAACGAAGATAATTCTATAACTGCCAAGGATAACGGTAGAGGGATACCGGTAGATATTCACAAGAAGGAAGGCGTTTCTGCATTGGAGGTGGTAATGACCAAGATTGGTGCAGGAGGTAAGTTCGACAAGGATTCCTATAAGGTTTCCGGTGGTCTCCACGGGGTGGGGGTTTCCTGTGTGAATGCCTTGTCGAACCACCTTAAAGCCACCGTTCATAGGGACGGAGTTATTTGGGAGCAGGAATATAGTAAGGGAAAGCCACTATATCCCGTTAAAAGGATTGGGGAAACCGATTACCGGGGAACCATCGTTACCTTTACTCCTGATGATACTATTTTTACCCAGACGGTAGAATATAGCTACGAAACTTTGTCTAACAGAATGCGCGAATTGGCGTTCTTGAACAAAGGGTTGGCCATTACACTTACCGATAAAAGACAGGTAGATGAAAATGGAGAATTTGTTAGTGAGCGATTCTTTTCTGAAGAAGGTCTAAAGGAGTTTATAAAGTTTTTGGACGGCAATAGAGAGCCCATTATAGAGAATGTGATCGCCATGGAAAGCGAGAAAAACGATATTCCAGTTGAGGTGGCCATGATCTATAACACTTCTTATAATGAGAATTTGCATTCCTATGTGAACAACATTAACACCCATGAAGGGGGTACGCACTTATCTGGCTTTAGAAGAGGTCTAACCACTACGCTAAAGCGATATGCAGACCAGTCCGGGATGTTAGATAAATTAAAGTTTGAGGTTCAGGGGGACGACTTTAGGGAAGGGTTAACGGCCATTGTTTCCGTAAAGGTTGCAGAGCCTCAGTTTGAAGGGCAGACCAAGACCAAGTTGGGGAACCGTGAGGTATCCTCTGCCGTGAGTCAGGCTGTTTCCGAAATGCTGACCAATTATTTGGAAGAGCATCCGGACGATGCCAAGACCATTATCCAAAAGGTGATCTTGGCTGCACAGGCAAGGCATGCCGCTACCAAAGCACGGGAAATGGTACAGCGTAAAACCGTGATGAGCATTGGAGGCCTTCCAGGAAAACTATCCGACTGCTCGGAGCAAGATCCTTCCTTGTGTGAAGTATTCCTTGTGGAGGGAGATTCGGCAGGGGGTACCGCCAAACAAGGTAGGGACAGAAACTTTCAGGCTATCTTACCACTGCGAGGTAAGATTTTGAACGTAGAGAAAGCCATGTCTCATAGGGTATTCGAAAATGAGGAAATTAAGAATATTTACACCGCATTGGGGGTAACTATTGGAACTGAAGAAGATAGCAAAGCCCTTAACCTAGAAAAGCTACGTTACCATAAAGTAGTAATCATGTGTGATGCGGATGTGGATGGTAGCCACATTGAAACACTAATTCTTACCTTCTTCTTTAGGTATATGAGGGAGCTAATTGAAGGTGGCCACGTTTATATTGCCACTCCGCCATTATATATGGTTAAAAAAGGTAGTAGAAAACGTTATGCTTGGACCGATGAGGAGCGCGATGAAATTGCCGAGGAATTTGGAGGTGGCGTAGGTATACAACGATATAAAGGTCTGGGGGAGATGAACGCCGAGCAGTTGTGGGATACCACTATGAATCCGGAATTTAGGACCCTAAGACAGATTAATATTGATAATGCAACTGAAACGGATAGGGTATTCTCTATGTTGATGGGGGATGAAGTTCCACCAAGACGTGAATTTATTGAGAAGAATGCCGCTTATGCGAACATAGACGTATAAGATTACAGCATTTCACAACAAAAACTCGCACTATATGTGCGAGTTTTTTATTTTTGGGAAAAAAATAATGGATATGAAATATGTGATTGCGAGTGCATTCTTGTTTTTAGGTTTTGCTGGATTCTCCCAGTCAAACGTAAATGAAGTGTTGGCAGCGGGTGTAAAGGATGCCGAAAAATTTACCGATAACTATCTGGCCCCGGTCTCAGAAGGCGCCTTGTACAGTTTGGCAAATGGGTGGTACAATACGGCCGAATCTAAGCCTTTAGGCGGATTTGAGATTTCGATCATTGGAAATATGACCTCCTTTAAGGACAGTAAAAAGACTTTTTTACTGAACACTGCCGATTATGAGAATTTAAAGTTCCAGGATGGAAGTACTTCCAAAATGGTTTCTACCGCTTTGGGAGATTTAGAAGGGATCGGTGTGTATGTAGAGGGTGAGTTCATGGGATTCACGACCAGGGAAGAGTTTGATCTTCCTACCGGACTCTCCTCGGAGGGGATCAATTTTATCCCAAGCGGATTTTTGCAGGTAGGGGTAGGCCTGGTAAAAGGTTTGGAAGTGAAAGCCCGATTCTTACCTAAGGTAAATACCGATGAGGTGCAGCTTGGGTTGTACGGAATAGGTCTACAACAAGAATTTACTAAGTGGTTGCCTGCAGACAAGGTATTGCCTGTGGCCATATCTGCAGTGATAGGATACACGCATATGGACGGCACCTATGATTTTACCAATACCAATGTAGTGGATGGGGAAAATCAACGCTTGGAGGTGGATATGAATGTGTGGAATTTTCAAGCGATTGCGGCCACTAAACTAAAGATCATTAATTTTTATGGAGGTATTGGGTATGTTTCCGGTACCTCTACCACGGATGTATTAGGAACCTATAGAGTGCAATCGGGGCCATTTCAATCAGAAACTTACGTAGATCCCTTTGCTTTTTCCAATAAAGTAAGCGGCATGGCGGCTACCTTGGGTACTAGACTGAAGCTAGGCTTTTTTAGACTGCATGCAGATTATACCTTTGCAGAGTTCAACAACCTCACCGTAGGGGTAAACTTTGGGTTTAGGTAAACCACATTGTACAAAATAATTTAAAGACCAATCATGGGAAACTGTGGTTGGTTTTTTGTTAGTACTAAGTACTTAGTACTGAGTATGGAGAACGGTGAAGTCTTCAGTGTGCAGTTGCAGTAGTTATTGCAGTGAGCGGTAATCGGTGGACAGAAAGCAGACTTGTACGTCCCTGATATAAGTTGACCACTACTAAGAAGAAAATTTCAAAAGCTCCTCCCTTTGGGTAAAGGGAGGTGGTTTGCCTGAAAGTGCAAAGCGGAGGGATTGAAATAGTATTGATTACAAAGTATAAAGTACTTAGTATTGAGAACGGTGAAGTCTTCAGTGTGCAGTTGCAGTAGTTATTGTAGTGAGCGGTAATCGGTGGATAGATTAGGTTTGTCAGTTGTCGTGCCCGCCCGATAGAACCGTTCTGGCAGGCAGTTGAGGCTTCATTAAATAGAGAAAAGACACCTAAGATTTTCATCCCTTGAAAATCATCTAAGCTGTTAACCCTATAGCACCCTGGCCTATCGAGTGTGATTTCTCAATCGCCCAGAAAAAGGGGGCATTTCTAAATGACAGAAAGTATTTAAATTTCGGCTAATAGGGAGGATTAAATTTGGAATAGTCGTCAGCAGTAAGTAAGCAGGTTGTCGGTGGATAATTCCCAATTATTAAGATAAAAGCTCCATGAAAAAAAAAGAACAAAAGCTCCTCCCTTTTTGAAAGGGAGGTGGTTTGCCTGCAAGCGCAAAGCGGAGGGATCTTTTTTAGTATAAAGTACAAAGTGTTGAGTTTTGAGATTGGTGCACGCCCCTGATATAAGTTGCCCACTTCCTAGTGCGTAGCTTTGATAAAAGATTAATAAAATCCGGTGAAGTATAGACCTTAATAATAGGAATGATTAACTGCTTATTTAAGGATTTCGGTGTCTAAATAATATTTATACAAGCTAAGCTTATTATGAGTATATTGGATAGTGGAATTATGGCCTTCAACAAGTAAGATTTGTTGTATGCTAAGTACTTCAGGAAAATTAAGGGTGCTAACAGATAGACTGTTGGTATTTAAAAAAATAATTAAAAATCACATCATGGCTAAGGGGCAAGACGCAAAGAAGAATGTAAAAAAAAGAACCTGCTAAAACAGCTAAAGAGAAAAAGGCAGAAAAGCGGGAGAAAAAGGCTAAAAAGTGATAATTGGAACCAAAGCGCGTTCCGAGTTATAATGTCGCCGGCTTAGAATGTTAGAAAAGCTAAAAAATGCGCACTATCAAGTGTTCTTATAATAGGATATTTGGTAGAGCGCTTTTTTGTAATATTTTTCTGAACTGTGGTGGATTCCAAGAGGGCACTAATGAGCCTTTAATCATATAGCCTGAACCTTGGTCTATCCACATAAACCAACCAAAAAACTACCTATGAAAATCCTTAAGATTATCGCCTTCCTAGGTGTAATAACCTTATTCACCAGTTGTGAAATAGTTCTGGAAACTAATTTTAACTCCCAGGGCGGTGGCACCTATAGCCTTGGGTTTGATTTATCTGAAATGATGAAGTTGGGGTTGAACTCGGAGGAGGAATCGGGTAACCAGCAAATAGATACCTTGTTGGTTTTCGCCGATTTTATTGAAATGAAGTGGGATAGTATTTCTAAGCTAAGCAAGGAGGGGCAGGAAAAAATAAAGGAATTGGAGCCATTTAGTCTCTATGTGAAATCGGATACGGTGACCAGTACCTTGGAGATGAAACTCAACTATGCGTTTACGGACCAGGCAGATCTACAAGCTTATGGGGAAAAGTTGAAGGGCCAGAAATTTAAGGAGCTCGATATGTTTAGCGGAGCCTTACAAAAGGACTTAAAGTCCGCCCAAGGGGATGAAGAAGCAGATGCGGGAGATAAGAGTCCGTTCCCGGATTTTAACGACTCCTTTATTACCACCTTTAGTAGGGAGGGCTTTACCGTAAGATTAAGTCCGGAAGCCTTGGAAAGACAAGAAAAGGAAAAGGACAGTACCATTACCCCAGACAGTCCCATGGTAGATATGGTACGCTTTAAAAACAGGTGCACCTTCCCGTACAAAATAAAATCCATTAACAATAAAAATGCCCGGGTGCTATCCGATTTTAAAGGCGTGGAAATCTCCGGCAACTTCTATGAGATCACTCACGATCCCAAATTTTTTGACATGGATGTGGTGTTTGAGTAGGTATCTTTTTTATGAGTTACTATGTAAATTAAAACTGCTTAAATCGGTAATTTTTTTTATTAAGTAAGATTTCCAGTTAGATGGAAATGTAATGGATATACATAATTTGGGTATCTTGTTCAGTTGAAGTTTTGAATGTGTTATTAGCAGTAAAAAGCACTACGGCTTTAATGTATGCTGAAGATGCAAGTGGAATAAATTTGATTAAGGTCATGGATGGGAATATCGTCCAAATGACTTAAGAAGCTAGCAAATATTCAAACAGTAAATATTCATTTACGAAAGCATATAAATTATTCATAGATTTCGAAAGGAATAGTGAGGCTTAATCACTTGGAATATTCTAAAACTAAATAAATACAAAGTATTATAATAATGGTTGAAGTAGTTTGTGCTGTAATATTAAAAGATGATAAAATTCTAATCGCGCAACGAAGTGAAGAAATGAAACTGCCTTTGAAATGGGAATTTCCTGGAGGTAAGTTAAATAATGGAGAGGACGAGGAGCGGGCTATCGTACGAGAGATTAAAGAAGAATTAAATATTGAAATACTTCCCCTTAAAAGAATATCTTCTAACATTCACGACTATGGTACATTCAAAATAAAATTAACTGCTTATTTATGTGATTATATTTCAGGTGAAATTAAACTTTTAGAACATAAAGACTTCAAGTTTGTAGGATTTGAAAATTTAAAAAATTATGATTTAGCTGAAGCTGACATACCCTTCATTGAGAAGTTAAAAACATTTGTGTGATGGTTGAAGGTATTTATGAGCAGTTAATAACCAAGATAGTCGCCTCCAAGCTTGAAAGTCTCAGCACAAGTCAATATTATATAAAAGATACTGCAATTGACAAAGAGGAAGCGGCGCAAGTTCTTTCTAAACACCTTAATAGTACAATTGGTTATGCGCTCTCATTAATTAAGGGTGAACATGCAATTGAAAACCAGATAAAGATTGCTAATAAAATTATTGGGGTTTTAAAAGAGGAAGTAGATATGGACCTTATTGAAGGTGACCTTATTGAAATTGAAGGGCGAATTCTAAAAGCGGTTTTCGAAAAAACAGATGCTCATTTTTCGGATTTAGAATTACATCTAAAAGAAATAACTCCATATACAAGGCTAACACACAGTGAGTTGTTTACTGGAGGCAACGTCGGATTGTCTTTAGAAAGTGAATTGAAAAAAGAGATTTTGTCTTCAAACCGAGTGGATTTACTCGTGTCTTTTATTAAATGGAAAGGAATAAGGATTCTTGAAAGGGAACTTAGAGATTTTACAGAAAGAGGTGGGCAGTTAAGGGTAGTCACTACTACGTATATGGGCGCTTCAGATTATAAAGCAATCCAATTATTATCAAGCCTTCCAAATACTGAAGTTAAAATTTCATATAATACAGGTAACGAGAGATTACATGCAAAAGCATATTTCTTTTATCGGAATTCAGGCTTTCACACAGCTTATATTGGTTCTTCAAATTTTTCACGAACTGCGTTAACAGATGGTTTGGAGTGGAATCTTAAAATAACAACTAAGGAGGTTGGATACATCATTGATAAATTTCAAAAAACATTTGAGGCTTACTGGCAAAATGATGAATTCGAATTATTTAATGACAAGATTCATTCTGAAAAACTCATTAGCTCCTTAAAATCCGGGAAAATACCTCAAAAAGGTATTGGCAATTTAGCCTTTTTCGACTTAAAGCCTTATCCCTATCAAAAAGAGATATTGGAAACATTGGAAGTTGAGCGCACTGTTCACAACCGACATAAAAATCTTTTGGTTGCAGCAACTGGAACAGGGAAGACTGTTATTTCGGCTTTTGATTATAAAAAGTTTAAACAAGAAAATAAATCAGCAAAACTTCTATTTGTAGCACATCGAAAAGAAATTTTAACCCAGGCTGCTTCAACCTTTCGAGGGGTTTTAAAAGATAATAATTTTGGTGAATTTTGGGTGGATGGTATGCAACCAGATAAATTCGATTTTGTATTTGCATCCGTGCAAACTTTTAGAAATAGAATCGAAGCACTTTCTTTAAGTTCTACATTTTATGATTTTATCATTATTGATGAAGTGCATCATATCGCTGCTTCAAGTTATCGTCCTATCCTTGATCATTTTAAACCAAAAATTCTTTTAGGGTTGACTGCTACTCCTGAGAGAATGGATAATGAAAATATTTTAGACGATTTCTGTAATAGAATTGCTGCTGAAATTCGATTACCCGAAGCCTTAAACAGAAAGCTTCTATGTCCATTTCAATACTTCGGAATTTCTGATAGCGTAGACTTGTCTAAAGTTAGTTGGGAAAATGGAAGATATGTGCCAAGCGAATTAACAAAATTGTATTTAGCTAATGACAGACGTGTGGGAGAAGTGATTAGCAATGCAGATAAATATTTAAGAGATATTAATGATGTAAGAGCTCTCGGTTTCTGTGTGACTATTGAGCACGCAAAATACATGGCAGAAAAATTCACTTTAGCTAATTTAAAAGCTCATTATCTAACAAGTGAAAACTCAAGAGAAAGAGAAGATATTAGAAGAAAGTTGCGAAATAAAGAAATCAACTATTTATTCGTTGTTGACATTTTTAATGAAGGAGTTGATATTCCTGAAATAGACACCGTGCTTTTCTTAAGACCCACGGAAAGTTTAACAGTTTTTCTTCAGCAGCTAGGAAGAGGACTTAGATTATCTGAGGGCAAAGAATGTTTAACAGTGTTGGATTTTGTTGCTAATGCCAGACCCGAATATAATTTTGAAAATAAATTTAGGGCCTTAATCGGTAAAACGACATCTCCTGTTCTAAAAGAAATTGAGGACAACTTCCCGCACTTACCATTAGGATGCTCTATTGTTCTAGAAAAAAAGGCAAAGAATAGTATTCTGGAAAATATAATTGCTGCAACTAACGTAAATAAAAGGCAGCTAATTCAAAAGATTCGGAATTTTGAACATCAAACAACTTTGCCGCTTACTTTGGCTAATTTCATATCCTTCAACAATCTGAACCTGCAGACAATTTATAAAAGGGGGAGTTGGAGTAGGCTTCTTCATATGGCTGGAAAACACAAAGATTTTGCTAGGCTCAACGAGAAAGAAATTGTATCTACAATTCTTAAAAAATGGCTGTCAACTAATTCCACTAGCTACTTTCGGTTCTTATTAAAGCTGGCAAAAGAGAACTTTAAGCCTGATTTCAGATTATTTAATGAAGAGGAAAAAGTAATGTTGTTGATGTTGCATTACGATGTTTGGAAAGGTTCTGAAGGTTTCGGATCACTAAATGAAAGTGTTGAAGCCATTGGAAAAAATAAAGTGTTGGTTCAGGAAATTATTGAAGTATTAGAGATTCTTCTTGATAAAATTAATTTCAAAGAAATAGATATTGAACTACCATATAAGCAACCTTTAAAATTACATTCAAGGTATACTAGAGACCAAATTTTGGCAGCTTTCGGGCTTAGTACATTTAATAAGAAATCTACTAATAGAGAAGGTGTGGCTGAGAATAAAACACTTAATACCGAAGTACTGTTTATAGACCTTATTAAATCTGAAGAAGACTTCTCGCCTACCACAATGTATAATGATTATGCAATTAGTGAGACGCTTTTCCATTGGCAAAGTCAAAATAAAACAAGAGCTGATAAAGGAAAAGGTTTAACATATATTCATCATCAGAAACTCAATAAAAAGATTTTACTTTTTGTTCGTGAAAAAGCAAAAGATGAGTTTGGAAATACTATGGGGTATGTGTTTGTAGGAGAGGGTAGCATTCAGGATTATTATGGTACTAAACCAATAAGTATAAATTGGCATTTAAGCGAGCCTCTTCCTCAATACCTATGGAAAACATCCGCTAAAATGGCTGTTGGTTAATTAACTGCCTCTCCAAACTACCCACCCCTGTCCCATATTTCACAGTCACCAGCAAATGTGTTTCAAATCGTGGAACAAATGCCTTAGACACTACTACTTACTACCTTTGCAAATTGGTAGGGTAGGGGGAAGTCTGTTTGGAGCTTGTGTTTTATTTATTTGTGGAGACTTTAAATAATAACCAGCAACCCCCTTCCTAAGTAGCAAACATTAACTCTAGGGTATTAGTGATTAAGGAAGTAGCGGGAAAAAGAATTGGACAAAAGTTAAAAAGAAACATACGCATCAGTAGGTACGTTATCTACAAGGAAACCTTAGTAGATTTTAGTGAGCAGTTCTGGTCCTTCATTGGAGCGTTTTTTGGCATTGGACTCATTGCTCTGTTGCAATCCTCTTCACTAAACAAGGTAGATCACATCTTTCTTATCGGCTCTTTTGGCGCTTCCAGTGTGCTTATTTTTGGCGCTATCCAAAGTCCCATGGCACAACCGCGGAACCTCCTAGGCGGACATATCATATCTGCCATAATTGGGGTGACCATCTTTAAGCTATTTCCGGATATTCTATGGATTACGGCTCCTCTTGCCGTAGCCACCTCCATTATTGTTATGCAGATGACCAAAACCCTCCATCCCCCTGGGGGAGCTACTGCGCTTATTGCCGTATCGGGATCGGCAGAATTAAAGGCCTTGGGTTATTTTTATGTGTTGTCCCCAGTGTTGTCTGGAACCTTGATCTTACTGATCGTCGCCTTGATTTTTAACAATATGACCAAGCAACGTTCCTATCCTACCAATCGTAATCTTACCCGAATTTTTAAGACCTGGAAGAGGGATGCTTAATTTGGGAATTTGCTACCTACTATTTCAAGTTATAAGGGCCAGGCACATCCATGTGCCAAGAAAGCTTCTTAGTATTCCCATACTCCCTGTTTCCTGAATCCCCGCGTTAGGGATAGTAGTGAAAAGCCCGCAGCGAGGAACGCGCGAGGACTTGTAGCGGATAGCCCGACCCGTAGGGGAACGCCCAACACCTCCTGTGAAAATATCGCAGTTCATTACTGGTGATTCACCCAGTGATGGGCTTTTTAAGCGCATGTCGTGCTA
>NZ_VVIN01000188.1:0-1000 GCF_008711145.1 Arenibacter lacus | reverse complement strand
GTGGCAACAAAAACAAACGATAATTAGACAATAAATGAAAAATATTTTATTTGTAGTTTTTATTTCAATGATATTTTTATTTGTTTGCTGTAACACAACAACGAATAAAAACATAATTGAAACAGAAATTTCTGATTTTGACAAAATTTTAGATAGTTTTCAAGTAAATGGTTCAATTCTAATTTATGATAACGACAAGAATACTTTTTACTCAAATGACTTTGATTGGGCTAAAAACGGAAAATTACCTGCATCAACATTCAAAATTCCAAATTCTATAATTGCTGTTGAATTAGGCATTATTGAAAATGATACAACTATTTTAAAATGGAATGGCGAGCAGAGAAAAATGGATATTTGGGAAAAAGATTTATCATTTAAAGATGCTTTTAGAATTTCCTGTGTTCCTTGCTATCAGGAAATTGCAAGGAAAATCGGAACAATTAAAATGAAAGAATATTTAGAAAAATTTGAGTATAAAAATATGATTTTTGACAGTTTAACGATTGACAATTTTTGGCTTGAAGGAAATTCAAAAATATCTCAAAAACAACAAATCGACTTTTTAAGGAAATTCTATTTTTCAAAATTTCCAATTTCTGATAGGACAATAAAGATTGTCAAAAATATTATGGAAATTGAGCGAACTGAAAATTACATTTTAAGCGGTAAGACTGGATTAAGTTCGATAGAAGAAAAATATAATGGTTGGTTTGTTGGTTATGTTGAAACAAAATCTAATGTTTATTTTTTTGCAACAAATGTAATTCCGACAGACGGATTGAATGTTGATGATTTTATTTCATCGAGAATTAATGTAACAAAAAATGCGTTAAAGCAAATGAATATAATGAAATGATAAATGCCACTAACATATGGTAGCCGATAATTGCCGGCTTTCGTGCCAACTTGATACTTTGGTGCTTTTAACGAACCGAAGTGCTAAATTGATACGAAAGTGCTGTAAATCCGGCAACTACGGCTACCATTTTTCGTTATG
>NZ_VVIN01000187.1:0-1019 GCF_008711145.1 Arenibacter lacus | reverse complement strand
GAATCCAAAGGCGGATTTAACAAGGAATAGCGGACTTTACTTCGTTATTGGTTTGGTGATAGTGTTGTTGTTAACCTGGGGTGCCTTGGAATGGAAAACCTATGACGATGACAATCAATTTGATTATACTATGAACGTGGATGATACGTTGGATGAAGAAGTTCCTATGACCGAACAAATAAAAACACCACCGCCACCGCCGCCACCAGCAGCTCCAGAGATCATCGAGATTGTTGAGGATGAGGAAGAAGTGGAGGAAACTGTGATAGAATCTACGGAAACCAGTCAGGAAGAAGAAATTATAGAGGTGGAGGATGTGGAAGTGGAAGAAGTGGAAGAAGATTTGGATATTCCCTTCGCAGTTATTGAGGATGTTCCTGTTTTTCCAGGTTGTGAGAACGAAAAAGACAAAAGAGCTTGTTTTAACAAAATGATGCAGAAGCATATTAGAGATAACTTCCGTTACCCCGAGATTGCTCAGGAAATGGGTGTTCAAGGTAGGGTAAACGTAATGTTCGTAATCCAAAAAGACGGTAGTATCGGTAATGTAAGGATGAGAGGACCGGATAAGAACTTGGAGAAGGAAGCGGCTAGGATTATTGGTAAGTTGCCAAAAATGACTCCTGGTAAGCAAAGAGGTAGAGCTGTGCGTGTACCTTTTAGTATTCCAATTACTTTTAAGTTGCAGTAGTTAACAGTATTTAAGATAAATGACATCCCGGGCCTTGGTCCGGGATTTTTTTTGCTTTTTAGTTTCTCTTCGGAATTTTTCTGATTGGTAGTTCATCCAAAGTGGTGGTTTCTGGACCTATTCCTAAACCTTCATAGTTAGCCTGCTGTTGGCTAGTGAGGTAGCATCTAGAGGTGGATACTACCCTGTGTAGTGTAATGGATTAGGTTCTATTGGCTGCACAGCCTGTAATAAACCTTGTTAATTGGTTGCAAAAATATGGAAGGCAGTGTATCTTTGCGCACTTATTATAAAAGGGTGATGAAAACGGTGGTTGGTTCGGTTAAAG
>NZ_VVIN01000186.1:0-1020 GCF_008711145.1 Arenibacter lacus | reverse complement strand
TTTTAACCGAACCAACCACCGTTTTCATCACCCTTTTATAATAAGTGCGCAAAGATACACTGCCTTCCATATTTTTGCAACCAATTAACAAGGTTTATTACAGGCTGTGCAGCCAATAGAACCTAATTCATTACAGTAAACAGGGAAGTAGCTACCTCAAGTTGCTAGTTCACTGGCCAACAGCAGGCTAACCGTGAAGGTTTAGGAGTAGGTCTAGAAAATACCACTTTGGATGGACTACCCATCAGAAAAATTCCGAAGAGAAACTAAAAAGCAAAAAAAAATCCCGGACCAAGGCCCGGGATGTCATTTATCTTAAATACTGTTAACTACTGCAACTTAAAAGTAATTGGGATACTAAAAGGCACACGTACAGCTCTACCTCTTTGCTTTCCAGGAGTCATTTTCGGTAATTTACCAATGATCCTAGCCGCTTCCTCCTCCAAGTTCTTATCCGGTCCTCTCATCCTTACATTACCGATACTACCGTCTTTTTGAATCACGAACATTACATTCACCCTACCTTGCACACCCATTTCCTGAGCGATTTCGGGGTAACGGAAGTTATCTCTAATATGCTTTTGCATCATGGAGTTAAAGCAAGCTCTCTTATCTTTTTCGTTCTCACAACCTGGAAAAACAGGAACATCCTCAATAACTGCGAAGGGAATATCCAATTCTTCTTCTACTTCCTCTACCTGTACGTCTTCTACTTCTATTACCTCTTCTTCCTGACTAGTTTCAGTAGACTCAATTACAGTTTCCTCCACTTCTTCCTCATCCTCAACAATCTCGATGATCTCTGGAGCTGCTGGTGGCGGCGGTGGCGGTGGTGTTTTTATTTGTTCAGTCATAGGAACTTCTTCATCCAACGTATCATCCACGTTCATAGTATAATCAAATTGATTGTCATCGTCATAGGTTTTCCATTCCAAGGCACCCCAAGTTAACAACAACACTATCACCAAACCAATAACGAAGTAAAGTCCGCTATTCCTTGTTAAATCCGCCTTTGGATTT
>NZ_VVIN01000185.1:0-1025 GCF_008711145.1 Arenibacter lacus | reverse complement strand
TGTGTAATTTTAGCCGCAAACGCAGTTAAAACAAAAAGGCTCCGAATTTCGGAACCTTCTTTTTATCATTTCATTTTTCTAAAAAACTTGTACAACAAATCGATTTTATTTGAACAAAGAATTGGCATTGCTTCAAAAAGGGTTTCTTCATCCCATTCCCACCATTTCATTTCCTGCAATTTTTGGATGTCATCATCACTAAATCTCTTTTTTATCAATTTGGCTGGATTTCCCCCTACAATTGAATAAGGTTCAACATCTTTTGTAACCAAAGCACGACTGCCAATAACAGCTCCATCTCCTATCTGAACTCCTGGCATTATCATAGCTTCACTACCAATCCAAACATCATTCCCAACAACTGTATCTCCTGCTTTTTGAAATCCATCTTGGCTTTTACTGAAAACATCAAATTCAGACATATAAAAAAATGGAAAACTGGAAATCCAATCATATTTATGACCTTGATTACCTGCCATTATGAAACTTGCACCGCTCCCTATTGAACAATAAGAACCGATAATTAGTTTATCGACATCATTCCTGTCCGGAAACAGATAACGAGCACAATCGTCAAATGAATGACCGTGATAATAACCAGAATAATAAGAATATTTACCCGAAATTATATTGGGATTAGTTATGTGGTCTTTGATTATTTTTCCTTTAAAAGGACTTTCGAAGTAATTTTTCATTATTTAACATATTTAATTTACAATAAGAGACAATAAGGAAACGAAGAATAATACTAAACTATTCTCTTCCTATACGTTGCGTAAAGTAAATTTGCTAATCTGATAATTTCATCTGACAAAGATACTAAAAAACTACACATAACATCGCATTGGCAAAATGGCGGGTTAAGTTCAAAATTCAACTTTTGTGCTTTTTATTCCGCCGAATGTGTCCCACATTCAGCTTTTTTTTAATAATTTAGCTTCTGTGGAAACACATCGGCTACGTCACTGCTAAATTGAACTTTCGGTTCAATTTATCCGCCACTTCGCCAATGCGTTTCCCGTTGT
>NZ_VVIN01000184.1:0-1029 GCF_008711145.1 Arenibacter lacus | reverse complement strand
ATAACGTGCCGCGTATTGGCGATGGGCGGGATTTTTAGCACTGAACTTTAATCGAAGAACAGAAGTTGAATTTTGCACTTCCGTTGATACGAAGCCGTTCAGCCCGCCTATTGCCAATACGATGTTGTACGACGTAGTTATGTTTTGGGTTTTAGTCCAGCTAAATATTTTCGTATGTCATTTTCTAATTTATCCGGGTATTTGTACTCTAATTTTTTTGACAATTCAGTTCCTATTTCTGAAACTAAATCAGTCATTGAAAATAGAGCAGTCCAATTTTCCTTTATATCGCTCCCTGAAAATGTTTGTTCTGTTTTAGCCCACATTTCCTGGTTAAGATACTTTTTGAAAAGTCGTCCATATTTATTGGTCGTTATGTTCCAATTGTGTTCACTTGCAATGTGCCATTCAATTAAAGGAATTAAATATTCTGTGCGAATAACGGTTTCCGACATAAATTTCGCATAGAATATTTCATCTCTCACAAGACACTTTGCCACGTAAGTTGTGTCCCACCAAAAATCGTTTATTAGATTTTGAAACTCTTTTTCAGACGGTTTTTTGATAATGGAAATTTGATAAGTTGGTTTCAGCATTTGCTTTGTAATACCATCTTTATCAATTAAAATTTTATAACCAATATCCCAATCTTCTGGTAATTCTTTCTCTTGCGTTTCCTTTATAAATTTTGATTTGCTGTAAAGTTTAAAATCTACTTTCACACCGTCTTCATAAAGTAGCATTTTCATTGCGTGTTTATGGTTAAAACAACTTTCGTCTTCTTCAATCATAGCAATTGGATTTCCGAATTTAAGCGTCCAGCTTTTGTCTGAAATGTAATTTGTATTATCCTCAAAAACAAATTCAATGTCTAAATCACTAAATTCGTCAACAAGTGCTAAAGGATTTACAAGTGAACTTGTCAGAAGAAGAACTCTTACATCTTCGTTTTTCTCCGACCATTCTATAATTGTTCTTAACTTTTCTTCTCTGACTTTCATTTTGTTTGGTTCGGTTTTACTATGTCGT
>NZ_VVIN01000183.1:0-1046 GCF_008711145.1 Arenibacter lacus | reverse complement strand
TTAAGTATATGGCAAGTAGGGCAGAAAACAAGCAATTATTTTCGGTTTAGCCACAAGCCAAATCTTTTGCATTTTGTTTTAATTTTTCTTTTTTAATACCAAATCAAAAGATTTGACGACATCACAAATAGGCACTGATTTCTCGATTAAACACTAATTGCCCTATTTGCTATATATAGTGTTACAAACTGTATTTTATTGTCTGTTGCTTTTCAGAATCTGTGTTTTTTAGCCATTCAATTACTGAGTTTTTCGCGTCATTTTTGTCAAGTATAATTCTCTTTCCATATTTTTCAGGAATAAGCTCAAATTCCCTCAAACTCCTTTTTATTGAGTAAACGTATATACTTTTACAATACAGAAATTCATCAACAAATTTTGCCTTAATTCCATAATTTACCGATTTTAAATCAGAAGCAACACTCGGATAGATAATACAATTAATATTTTCATTTTTTAATAGAATATTACTAAAGGCTATACTCGATTTATATTTATGCTCCTCTCCATTTTCCACTCTTTCTTGAAATTTTGATGAAATATACTTTTCTATCAATTTGTCATTTTCAGAAACATATTTGTAATTTTTCAACTCAATATTTTCTTTAGGGTTAGCTTTTAGAGCTTCGATTCCGGCATATTGAGAACGTATTTTTGTTTCAGGAAATTTTTTATGGAATATTCCAATCATAACTAAATCACCATCGACAGGATTTAGCTCTTTAATTACGGCTCCTAAATAATTTGAAGAATAGAAGAAGTTCTGTCCAATATTGCTACATCTATTTAATTGATGATGTTTTGAGGGAATTTCGTCAAAATTCGGATACCAAATTGATTTTGTAGTTTGTATATCTTTATCTTTGGTATTTGTGATTATTCGGGCTCTAAAAAGTCCATCAGGTGAAATGTTTATTGTTGGTCGAGTATGCCCTAAAATTTCTTGAGAGAATAATTGCTCGATTTCTTCTACAGAACTATTTTGAAAATCAAAACCTGTCAATTTTTGCTCTAAGTCATTGGTCATCGTGATATAGTTTGTAACG
>NZ_VVIN01000182.1:0-1047 GCF_008711145.1 Arenibacter lacus | reverse complement strand
ACCTGAGTTCGGGATAAGCATTTAGCAAAATAATGCTAATTGTCCATTTTGATTTTGCTCTTTTTCAAATTTGATTCCCGGTTTCTTCTCTTGGAACGAATAAGCTATTAGGCTTGAGACAAGATTAGTTATAAAATTTCCGAAGCTCCTGTGTCTAGAGTGTTCTGCGTCACATATATTTTTAAGCTGATCGTTTATGGTTTCTATAATTGAGCGTTTTCTAAGTAGTATTTTGTCCCTGAGGGTCATCAGTACATTCTTCATATTGTTTCTTATGCCTGTAACCAAGTGTAGACCGTCCTCAAATAGCATCGCCGCAAGATCCTTCGAGATATAGCCCTTGTCCGCATAGAGGCTTCCAAAAATCCGCTTTAGAACATTGCCTTCTTTTAGCGGTTGTCTGTCATCCACATTTGCCTGGGTAATAACAAAATCGAGTACCTCGCCTTTATCGTTTACGATCAGATGGAGCTTAAAACCATGGAACCACCCCATCGTTGACCTGCCCGTGGTTGCGATACCATTGAAAACCCTGTTGTTGTTTATCCTCTTATTATTGCAAACCCTTACAGGTGTTGAGTCCACAAAGGATATTCCTGTGCATTTCCCAAGACAGCAAGTCTTCATAAAAAGCACGAGCGGCAGCATATTGGCCTGCATCAGCTCAACAAACCGATTGTAGGACACGGTCTCAGGAAATTTATCTTCCATGTGTTTCTGTACATAAAAAATATAAAAATGCTTAAAGTTCTTAAAGCCGCTCAAGTGATAGATAACTGAAATGGTCATCACCTCACTACTGGACATCCTACCGGGTCTATTTCTAGTCTTTTTGCCCTGTGTTAAAAGGTTTTGTCTTAGAGCAGGCTCAAAAACCTTAGAAAACTCATCAATATTGAAGAAAATTTCAGTAATTTTATCATTGGAAATCATAGCGGATAATTTAGTTAAATATTTGATTTTTAGACACTTAAATATACTAAATTTCCGCTTTTTCTATGGTGTAAAAACCCAATAATATTCGAAATTCTTACATCGAACTCAGGT
>NZ_VVIN01000181.1:0-1091 GCF_008711145.1 Arenibacter lacus | reverse complement strand
TGTTCGAAACTCCGCGTCGCTACGTGCCTTCGCTCCTGATCTCGGAGCTTTCGAACACTATTCTGCGGCTAAGGGATTTTGGCTGTGCCTGCTATTTGTATGCCGACACTGACTTTCAGATTCTGTTTATAGGATGAGATTGAAACAGGGCCGAAAAACTAAGGATCGGTGTAGGTTTGCTAGATGAGCCAGCTGTAACAAAGGCCAACGCGGTAACTGACCTCTTGCACTAGAAAATCAAGGGGATTTTACAGAAATGATTTTTCAATTCAAAACGCTTTAAATCAGTAGACGTAGTAGGGGAGGTTTAATCTATTTTTTGATAAAAGACTGTTTTTAAATAGACGCTTTCAGGAAAGGTAATGGGATGGTCCTCATCATGCAGGGTAGTGTGTTTAAACTCCCAACCATTATAAGGGGTTATCCCTGCATCCTGGTGTGCTTGCTTAAAATCGTCCAAGCTAATGCGACTAGAACAGGAGCCTAAGGCCAAGGTGCCATTCTTTGCTACTAACTCTTTACCCAACTGGGCCAATCTTTTATACTGTGTTAGGGCCCTGGGTACTTCACTAGCTTGTTTGGCGAAGGAAGGCGGATCTATAATAACAATATCAAAGTGCGCTTGCTTATCTATTAGTTCTTGCAAGGCTATAAAAGCATCGGCGACTATCGGGGTCCACCTCGATTCGTCTATGCCATTGAGGGTCATGTTTTGGGCCGCTACTTCCATGGCTGGGGCGCTAATATCTATGGAGGTCAATGATTTGGCCTCGCCCATTAAAGCGTGAATTCCGAAACTACCCACATAACTAAATACATCCAGCACTTTTTTTCCAGCTGCATGTTGTTGCACCCATAATCTATTGGGTCTTTGATCTAGAAAGAACCCCGTTTTATGGCCAGATTTTGTATAGGCGTAGAATTGCACCCCATACTCTCCAAATACGACCTTCTCATCGGGAAGTGGGTTTCCAACTACCGCTCCTTCTTGGTACGCAAACGGATTCTGCTGCATAACCTTCCTACTAAATCGGACTACCATGGTGTCCAACGCAAATTGCTTCTTAATTTCTTGGATCAGTAGTTCGGTG
>NZ_VVIN01000180.1:0-1105 GCF_008711145.1 Arenibacter lacus | reverse complement strand
CTATACGTACCAGCTTTTGGATGGTGCTGGTGGGATTATCCAGTTGCTACCTCAGTTCTCCAATGTGTATACAGGATTAAGTCAAGGTGATTATTTGGTACGAGTGAGATCGGCGAGATTCTGTAGGGTAGATATACCTTTCACTATAAACGAACCGCCTGCATTGGTGGCCAGTGCCACTGCGACGGATTTCTCCTGTGCGGCTGACAATTCGGTTTCTCAGGCGGTGATTACGGCTACGGGATCTGGAGGAACCGGACCTTATACATATAGTATAGACGGAACTAACTTCTTTGCTAGCAACACTTTTAATATCAATGATACGGGTGCCGTTCAAAACATTACGGTAACAGTACGTGACGCCAATGGTTGTACGGATACCGAAACAATCAGCATCAATCCTTTACCTGCCATTACCAATGTGGCAGTTACTCAGCAGACCGCGATTACCTGTACTAATGACGAAGCGGTTGAATTAACGGTTACAGGTGGTTCTGGTGACTTTACCTTTGAACTGTTGCCATTGGGCCACCCCAATGGGGTACAGACTTCGGTTGCTGGAGCTACTGCTACTTACAGCCTTAGCGTACCTGGGGATTATACCTTTAGGGTGACGGATAATGTGACCGGTTGTTACTTTACCACCGCAGCTTATACCGTTGCTCCCTACGATTTAATCGACGTGGTGGCCTCGGCCAGTACGCCCGTGACTTGTTTTGGGAACTCCGATGGGGTGATGGAAATCAATGTAACCGACTATACCGGCAACTACTCCTATGAGGTGTTCCATAGCAATGGTTCTACCACGTCCATAACAAGTACCGGGGTAGCACCGGGAGTGCTTACTATTTCCGGACTGCCTGCAGGGAATTTCTATGTAGAACTTACGGCTACGGACAGTCCATTCTGTCCGGCTACGTCCAACACGGTAACCATTGCCTCCCCTGCGGCAGCTCTGGACCTTGCAGTAATATCCAATATTCCAGCCAACTGTAATATTGGTGCCCAGGTGAGCGTACAGGCCAGTGGTGGAAACGGGGGGTATACCTATGCCTTTATGGAGGATGGGGTGCCACCGACTGCTGCCGATTACACTGCGAACGCC
>NZ_VVIN01000018.1:0-58803 GCF_008711145.1 Arenibacter lacus | reverse complement strand
GCTACTGTTGTATTGTTCATTATTCTATTTTATACCAAGCGTACAGGATCTTTTCACCTAACCTTGTTTCTTAGATTAGTGGCAAAAGCTTGGGTTCCTGCTTTATTGCTCTATTTCGTTTTTATTATTTCTTTCTAAAATGGACTTCCTCCTCATTTACCAACTGCATAGATTAATCCCTTCTTTTTCTCTTCTTCTCAATAACCAACGAGTTTCACATTGGGAGTTTATAAGAGTTCAAATCGCTTGTCGCGATAATACCCTAGTAGGGAATCTTTTGGATCCAACTCGGTAATCAGGGTGTCTATATCCTCTAGGTCACAAATTTTATATCGTTGAATGGTATTCAGTTTTTCAGATATTACGGGGGCTACTATTTTTCTGGACGCCTTGATCATGGATTTCTTCAACTGCACAATTTCCCAATCAAATTCGGTAAGACCATGTGATAGGTCAATAGAGTGGGTTCCCAGAAAACACAGATCCACAGAAATCTCGGACAACATATGGATGGCACTACCCCCAACCGTAATTTGGGAATCCTTGGACACCCTTCCTCCTATAAAAATAACCTCCACATTAGGCTTAACCAATAACTGATTGGCTACAGGCAGACTGGGCGTAAAACAGGTGAGTTTTAAATTGGGCGGCAACAATCTGGCCATTTCCATATTGGTAGTTCCTCCAGTAAAAAGGATTACCTGCCCGTCCCTTAACAAAGAGATTGCCTTTTCACAAATTATAGACTTCTCATCCTTGGAATACACCTGATCGCCCTGAAAGTGATAGTTGTGAAAACCCAAGGAAATTGCGCCCCCATGGACCTTTCGCAGCTTCTTTTCTCGATGCAATTCCGTTATATCGCGTCTCACTGTGTCAACAGATACATTCACCAGGTCGGCCATATCGGGTAACAACACCCTATTATGCCTTCTAACCTCGTTTAATATTATTTGTTGTCTCTCCGCTTTTAACATAATTGTAACAATAAGAACAAAGATAAACATTTAAGCATGCGATTGCAGTATTTTGAAGGCAAATCAAAAAAATATTGCAAAAAATTGCAAACCATGCGTTTTATTGCCTATTTTTGGAAAGACATCTGTGTGTTTTGTTTCATAACTTGCAAAAAATTGCAATAAACCGAAGCAATTGGAACAGCTGCCTCACTGAATTATTAACGTAAATTTCACAAATTGAGCTAGGATTAAAAGTCATCTAACCTTTTTAACAGTACCCTTTTCACAACCGATTTAAATAACTCATTAAACTAACATTGATTATGGAAAAACGATTTCAAAAATCATTTTTGTTCTTGGCGTTTCTGTTTACCATACAAATATGGGGACAGTCTAAAACCGTCACAGGGGAAATTTACGACCCCGAAGGAGTACCAATCCCAGGTGCGGGAATCTATGTAAAGAATACCACCAATGGAACCGTATCCGATTTTGACGGGAAATTCTCCCTTCAAATTCCGGTAAGTAGCAATACCGTGCTGGTATTTTCTTCCTTGGGCTTTATGCAACAAGAAGTAACTGTTGGCAACAGAACCAACTTCACCATTACCCTACAGACCAATGTAGAGGGCCTAGATGAGGTGGTAGTAGTAGGATATGGTAGCCAGAAAAAAAGAAATGTCACCGGAGCGGTAGCCGCAGTAGATACCGAAATACTAACGTCAAGACCCATTACAGACGTGGCTAGAGGGTTACAGGGAGCCACTCCCGGACTTACCATTACCTCCCCAAGTGGACAAATTGGTGAAAATCCAGTCATTAAATTAAGGGGATCTGTAGGAACCTTGGGGACAGGAGGTGGCGCACAGCCATTAATCTTGGTAGATAACGTGGAAATCCCTAGCCTACAATCTATTAACCCAGAAGATATAGAGGAAATTTCTGTTCTAAAGGATGCCGCTTCTACTTCTATATACGGAGCACGTGGAGCTTGGGGAGTTATCCTTATCACTACTAAAAAAGGAAGAAAGAACAGCGCCCCTACCGTAAGCTATTCTAACAACTTTTCTTGGGCAACACCTACGGTTACCCCAAAGGTAGCCCCAGCAGCAGAAGGCGCCGAAATGGCCTTTGCCGCGGTTAATAGAAGAATACCCTCCTTGCAGTCCTTTGGTATAGTTGGTATGCGAATAGACCAGCTAGCCATTCAAAAAATGAGGGAATGGGACCAGCAGTACGCCGGACAAGACCTAGGAATGGAAATGGTAGAAGGCAGGGATTACGAAATAAGGGATGGAAACCTTTTTTTCTATAGATCATGGGACCCTAGAAAGCTTTTCGTAAAAAAGTGGGCACCACAGCAAAAGCAAGATTTCTCGGTTACTGGTGGAGGTGAAAACACCACCTACTACCTTGGACTGGGTTATTTAAACCAAGGCGGGGTATACAAAACCAATCCAGACCAATACGAGCGTTACAACCTTAACCTCAGCATTAATTCTACGGTAACGGACTGGTTGGATATCAGAGCCAAAGTATCCCACAACAATTCGGCCACTACAGAGCCGTTTAAGTTTGGATCTAATACCTATGACGCTTGGTACTATACCACTAGATGGCCAGCCTACTATCCTTATGGAACAGTAGATGGGAAGCCATTTAGAAACCATATTTCCGAAGTGGAACAAGCTAAAATGAACGAAAATAACTATAGCTTATCCAGAATTAATTTAGGAACCACCATCACTCCTATAGAAGACCTATCGGTTAATTTCGACTTTACCCATGACAGGGTGGAAGAGCACGAAAAACAAGTAGGAGGTACCCTTAAGGCCTACAACTTCTGGGCACAAGGAGCAAACTTCTCCTATGTTCCCTATAGTAGCTCTGCCTATGACCGTGTACAATACAACTCGGAGTGGAGTAGAAGGAATACAGCCAAAGCCTACCTAACCTACGACAAGGACCTAGGAGACCACAACTTTAAATTTACCCTAGGGGGAGATATGGAGAAATATGATTACTGGTTCCATTACTCCCAAAGAAGAGATCTACTAAATCCAGACCAAGGAGAGTTGGCCCTTGCCACTGGCGATCAATATGCCAATGGTAGTAGAAGCAAATGGAATACCTTGGGCTTCTTTGGAAGAGCAAACTACTCCTACAGAAATAAGTTGTTATTGGAGTTAAATGCCAGATATGATGGATCTTCCAGACTATCTTCCGATAATAAGTGGGGCTACTTCCCCTCGGTATCTGCCGGTTATATCCTTACCGAAGAGAACTTTATGGATGCGTTAGATCCTACCTTGTCCTTCTTAAAGCTTAGGGCCTCTTACGGATCCGTAGGAAATCAAAACACCTACCTGTCCAGCATTTATAGAATTATGTCTTCCAGATCTTCTGGATGGCTTATAAACGGGAACAATCAGGTTACCACAGGGACTCCAGGAGCATTGCCTTCCTCGTTAACTTGGGAAACGGTTACTACGCTAGACTTTGGTTTAGATGCGAAGTTTTTTGACAATAAGCTAGGATTAACCTTTGACTGGTACGAGAGAACCGTTAGCGATATGCACAGCTCTGGGGTTACCTTGCCAAATACCTTTGGTACCTCCTCTCCAAGACGTAACTATGGAGAACTACAGACCAAAGGATGGGAACTGAGCTTGGATTTTAAACATCAATTTAACAATGACCTTAGGGTGAATGCCTTAGTAACCCTAACCGATTTTAAAGAGAAGTTGACCAAATTCTCCAACACCACTAAGAGTATCTACTCTAACTATGAAGGTAGAGTGCTGGGTGAGATATGGGGTTATGAAACAGATAGATTCTTTACTGAAGACGATTTTAATGCCGATGGTAGTTATGCCGATGGTGTACCCAATCAGGATATTTTTGAAACCAACTCCTGGTTTAAATACGGTCCTGGAGACGTAAAGTTTAAAGACCTTAATGGCGATGGCGTGATAGATTACGGTACCAATACCGTGGGCGACTCTGGCGATATGAAGGTCATAGGAAACTCTACCCCTAGATACCAATACGGGATTCAGTTGGGCGCCAATTTTAAAGGAGTAGACCTAAGCATGTTTATGCAAGGAGTAGGTAAGCGCGATTTCTGGGCTAACGGTCCGGTATTTATCCCAGGATATAGGTATGGGGAAGGATGGTACGAGCATCAGTTAGATCACTGGACTCCCGAGAATCCAAATGCCTACTATCCAAGACCCAATGACCAGCAGCAGAGCAATAGCAGGATGAACTTTTTACCACAAACAAAGTATATGCTGAATATGTCCTACCTGCGTATGAAGAACATCACCTTGGGATACTCTTTCCCAGAGTCTGTCCTAAACAAGTTAAAGGTAGATCGACTAAGACTGTACCTAAGTGGTGAAAACTTATTTGAATTTAGTGGAATACAAATTCCGGTAGATCCAGAGGTAGACTATACCAACGCAGGTACCAATGACACCTCAACTTTTGGAAGGGTCTATCCATTTAGAAGATCGTATTCATTTGGACTTCAACTTTCCCTATAATTTTAAACATTGAAAAATATGAAGACTATACATAAAATATCACTACTTTTCCTTTGCTTTATAGCATTCGTAGGATGTGAAGATGACTTATTGGATGTACCACCACAGGATATGTTGGTAGACGAAACCTTCTGGACAAGTGAAGGGAACGTAAAGACCTTTGCCTTTGGTTTCTACTCTGGATACTTTAGTGGTTACGGTTCTGGGTACACCTGGGGAAATTATTTCTCCGGACAATCCCTAAACGATGATTTTGCTCCCACCAACCCGCCAAGGTTTGCCTTGCAGGTACCCACTTCTGGTGGTGGATGGAGTTTTAGCTGGGTTAGAAAGGCCAATATATTCATAGATCGTGTGCAAAACGTTCCTATGGAACAGGAAGCCATAGACCACTGGACGGGAATAGGAAGGTTTTTTAGAGCCATGGAATACCATGACCTGGTAGCCCGATTTGGGGATGTTCCTTATTTTGACCAAGAATTATCAGAAGAGGATAATGAACAATTGTACAAGACAAGGGACGAAAGAACCTTTGTAATGGATAAGGTATTGGAAGACCTTCAGTTTGCTGCTGCCAACGTAAGGGCATCCGTAGATAACGATGGCTTAGAAGTAAACAAGGATGTAGTATTGGCCTTTATGTCGCGCATCATGCTATATGAAGGAACTTGGCAGAAATACCATGAAAACAATAGTGCAAAAGCCACCGAGTATTTGGAAGCTGCCAAATGGGCCGCAGATCAAATTATCAACTCTGGCAACTACTCCTTGGCAAACTATAGGGAGGTATTTAGCTCCTTGAGCCTAGCCTCTAACCCAGAGGTAATCCTATACAGAGAATACGAGCCAGGCCTTATTACCCACGCCCTAAACAGCTATAACAATAAGGAACCACAAACCGGAATTTCCAGGAATGCCATTGAGTCCTATCTTGCAGAAGATGGATTGCCTATCTCCTTATCTCCTTTGTACCAAGGTGACCAAGGTATAGAAAAGGTTATGGCCAATAGGGATGGTAGAATCTACGAGACTTTTGTATCTACCGAACTAAGGATCAACGGGGTAGCACCCAACCATTCCACAACAGGAATCGCCACCCATAAGTTCTTAAACGAAAGTATTAAGGACGATCCTATAGGAAGCTCTAACCTTAACCCAACAGACGCTCCAATTATCCGTTACGGAGAGGTGCTACTGAACTATATTGAGGCTGTTGCAGAGTTGGCAACCCTAGGAGGCGCCAGCGTAACACAGGGAGACCTGGATAAATCCATCAATGTATTGCGAGACCGCGTAGGTGTAAACCTACCACATCTGCAAGTATTGGGAGATAATCCTGCTGTAAATGGTGTAATCTATGACGACCCTAATAGAGATCCGGAAGTTCCAAGTCTGCTTTGGGAAATACGCAGGGAAAGAAGAGTGGAGCTGATTATGGAAGGTTTTAGATTGGACGACTTAAAGCGTTGGAAAAAGTTAGAATACGTAGACCAGGTAGCCAACCCAGAAATTAATCAGGGAGCTTGGATCAAGAAATCTGACTATCCAGATAGCGAGCTAAACGATATAACGCTAACAGACGGTGAGGAAGGCTATATCATACCAACCTCAGCAGCTGCATCACTCCGGGTATTTGACAATGAAAGAGTGTATTTAAGCCCACTCCCATTAGACCAGATTACCCTGTATGCCGACCAAGGCGTAACTTTGGAGCAAAACCCAGGATGGTAAGCACCACTAATTCCTGATTGCAAATCTAAAGTACTTCAGAGCATAGCTCTGAAGTACTTTTTTTTCATTATTATTCACTTGTTACCTACCTAAAAGGACATTTTATAACATCAAATTCCATTTTAACACCAATGAGAATAAACCCCTTACACATTATACTTCTTGGGATGCTCAGCATCCTATTCCTGGGATGTGCCTCTTCCAAAACATCGGCTTATTTAAACAAACAGCCCATCCGCACAGCGGCCACCAATAAAAAAGCGGTAAAATGGGACCCAAATACACCGTATAATATAGAAGAATTTAGAGCTGCATGGGTAGCCACTGTTGCTAATATCAACTGGCCCAGCTCCCCCGGACTCCCAGTCCATGAACAAAAAAAGGAAGCCCTAGAATTGCTAGATCTACTGGAAGAAAACAATTTTAATGCAGTTATTTTCCAAGTACGGCCACAGGCAGATGCCCTCTATAAAAGCAAGCTAGAACCTTGGTCTTATTACCTTACTGGAAATCAGGGAACCGCTCCAGAAACCACCTACGACCCCTTGGAGTTTTGGATAGAGGCTGCCCACCAAAGAGGTCTGGAATTACACGCTTGGCTAAACCCCTACAGGGCACACCATACGGCGGGAGGGGAAATAAGCGATCAATCCATCATAAAAACCAACCCAGAATTAGTGGTTTCCCTAGAAAATGGCATGTATTGGATGGATCCCTCCCTACAAGGAACCCAAGACCATTCCCTGGCAGTAGTGATGGATATTGTAAATCGCTACGATGTAGATGGCATTCATTTTGACGATTACTTCTATCCCTACGACTCCTATAACAACGGCAAAGATTTTCCAGATGACAGTAGCTGGCAAGCCTACCTGGCAACTGGCGGCAAATTATCCCGAGCAGATTGGAGACGCCAGAGCGTAAACACCTTTATAAAAAACGTCTATACCGAGATTAAATCCTCCAAACCCCATGTGAAATTTGGCCTTAGCCCCTTTGGTATATGGAGACCGGGATACCCAGAATCTGTGGTAGGTCTAGACCAATACGATAAACTATATGCCGATGCCAAGCTTTGGCTAAACGAAGGTTGGGTAGATTACTACACCCCGCAACTCTATTGGAGGATTAATAAAAAAGGCCAAAGCTTCCCAGAACTATTGGGATGGTGGCAAAGCGAAAACCACAAACAACTTCACCTATGGCCCGGTCTAAATATTGGCCTAGGAGGCGATGAGAAAAATGCCGATGAAGTAATTAACCAGATTATGATTACCCGTGGCATGGTTCCCAAAAGCAAAGGTGCCGTTCATTGGAGCATTGCCCCCTTGGTGAAGTACGATAGTTTGGCAATGGCCATAAAACAAGGGCCCTATAAAAACAAATCATTGGTACCCGCTTCGCCATGGTTAAATAACTCCCCCCTCTCCCCACCAAGCCTACAAATAAAAAAGCAGTTAGGGGAAGTTGAGTTTTCCTGGGAACACCCAATAGAAAACAAGGTATTTAGATGGGTTTTATATTACCAACGGCAAGGTAAAGGCTGGGAACACACCATCCTAAATAAAGGAGATAGATCCATCACCCTACCGCTTAGCCTAGAAAATGGTAAATTCCCCCTGCGCAAAGTAGGACTAACCGCAGTGGATAGGACCGGCAACCAAAGTGAATTTTTTGAATTGGAAATCAACTAAAATTACCCCCTATGAGCCCATTGATTGTATTTGGAGTGATCGCAGCCTATTTTGGGTTGCTTATGGCTATTAGCTACTTCACCTCTAAGAATTCTGATAACAAAACTTTTTTTACAGGAAACAAAGAATCGCCCTGGTACCTAGTTGCTTATGGAATGGTAGGCGCCTCCCTTTCCGGAGTCACCTTTATTTCCGTTCCGGGAGAGGTGGGCAATACCGCCTGGACCTACCTACAATTCGTAATGGGCAATATGGTGGGCTATGCCGTAATTGCCTTTGTGCTTATCCCATTGTTCTACAAGTTAAATCTAATTTCGATCTATGAATACCTAAAAGACCGATTTGGAATAAAATCCTATCGTACGGGGGCCTCATTTTTTATCATCTCCCAGACCATTGGCGCCTCCTTCCGTCTCTTCCTTGCCGCATTGGTTTTGCAAATTGCATTTTTTAATGCTTTTGGAATTCCTTTTTGGGTGACGGTTTTAATAACCATTCTATTGATTTGGCTGTATACCTATAAGGCAGGAATAAAGACTATAGTGTATACGGATACCTTACAAACTACCTTCCTATTGGTGGCGGTGATCATTAGTATTGTGGTAATCTTACAGCATCTAGATTTGAATGTGGGAGACCTTTACAGTGTAGTAGCTTCCAATCCAATGTCTAAAATATTTGAGTGGGACTGGTTATCGGATCGTAATTTTTTCAAAACATTCTTAGCTGGGGTCTTTATTACCATAGCAATGAATGGCCTGGATCAAAATGTGATGCAGAAAAACCTAACCTGTAGGAATATTAAGGATGCCCAGAAAAACATCCTTTGGTTCTCCATTACTTTTTTCCTGTCTACCATGTTGTTTTTAACCCTTGGAATTCTAATTTACGAGTATGCGCTTAGCCATAACATTACCATCCCAGAACGCTCGGATGACCTATACCCACTATTGGCCCTAAATTACTTTGGGATTTTGGCGGGAACCGTTTTCCTTATAGGAATAGTGGCTGCCGCTTTTTCCAGTGCCGATTCAGCCTTAACCGCCCTTACCACCTCTTTTTGTGTAGATATACTGGAAATAGAGAAAAAACAAGCTTCCCAAAAAAACATTCGGCAATATGTACATATCGGATTTACAGTATTGATGTTCACCGTTATTGTCATCTTCAATGCCTTTAATGACAGTAGTGTAGTTAGCGCCGTGTTTAAGGTTGCCGGATTCACCTATGGCCCCTTACTGGGACTATTTGCCTTTGGACTCCTTTTTAAACATAAGATCCGCGACAAATTTGTACCCTATATCTGTATCCTATCGCCTATCATATCCCTAATCCTAGACCGCAATTCCGAAGCCTGGTTTAACGGCTTTAGTTTTGGTTTCGAGATTCTGTTGGTGAACGCAATTATCACTATGGTCGGACTTTGGATGTTGACAAAGCGGGGGAAAACTCAACTAGCTTAACTACAAACTATAGTGGTTTCCTTAAACTGGCCACTATCGGAACCGAGGTTTACGCCCCACCAAATTCTTTAAGTACATCATTAAACAATAAGAGTCGTTACGCTTTACAGCTAACGACTCTTATTGTTTTTACACGAAGTAATCCCCCCTACTCCTTCAATCGATACATATAATAGCCCCCACCTTTATCCCAACTACAAAAGATTAAAGTCTTTTCGTCTGGGGATACACCCAGCCCCCTGGGTTCCGCTCCGTCCAATTCCGGTAGCTCCAAGGTCCAGACCTGTTTCTTTTCATCATCCCTAAAATGAAAGGTGGAAGGTGAAATTCCACTAGATCGGGTAGCCACATACAACGCCCCCTTCCTCGGCACACGCAAGGCACTGCTCCCCCCGTAGGTACTGGCAATAGGCTCTTCTTCCCTATATTGCTGCCCGTCCTCACTGGTAAACACCTGTATTTTAGCGGCCCCCGGATCTGGAAAATACAGGGTAGTTCCATCAGGGCTCATGTCAAAAGTACGGGCCAAAATCCTATTCTTTAGGGATAACGTCCTTACCAAATCAAATGTAGAAGGATCCTCATCATTCTGTCGCAACACATAATTTAAATCATCCGCAAAAAGAGACATGGCGTAAATCTCTCCTGTATCCGTTACCCTCGGCGCCGTAATGGCCCGCTGCCCAGGGGGCACCTCCCAAACGGCTATGCCCTCCCCGGTATGGGCATCTATCTTAATGAGACGTCTATTGATTCCTGCCAGGATATGCCCATCCAAATCTACCCCCACCCCGTTCACGGGACTGAGCTTATACTCAACCCCTTTTATGGTAACCGATTGCAAAGGCGAAAAACTGGCAGACTTCCCCTCCGCGGTTCTAATCACAAACCCCTTGCTATAATTGGCCATCCAAATTTTATTACTCCCGTCCCAAACGGCACCATACCCCCCTCCGGAGGGCACTATTTTCTCTACAAACTCGTAATTGGGCGCTACTATTTCGGCTAAATCTTCCAAGGGTTCATCAGATTTTATCAAGGCTAACTTTTGAGTGCTGCTAGTGGTACTATTACTCCCATCCGAGCTTATCACCCTGTGGTAAAAAACCTGGGACTCTCCCTCCTTAAGAGCTTCTAAATGCTGGTACCATTTACTTTCCAAGGTTTTAAACCTAGGCTCCCTACCCGTTTGCTTTTGCCAGAGAAGTTCCTTAAAATGGGGGTCCCTTGCCAATTGATAGGTGTAGGAAACAAAATCCCCATCCTGGTCCGCCGCGGGTTTCCAGGATACCTCATACATGGTTTCCATATTTCTAATCCCATAGGTATTCTTGGATGGGTGGGAAACAATTTCAGAAGTTTCCGGTGCCCTATTTCCCGCTGGGTAGAGCTGGGTTCTATAAACCTGATCCCCAAAACGTACCACCACGTTTATTGCCCCTACCGCAAGGGCCTCCCTTAGATCCTGGTCCATCGCCAATTCCCCCTTAAAGGAGAGCAAGCCTTTTTTATTTCGCGTCACCTTTAAAGTTTTAATGGTTTCACTGGCTTCGGTATTCCTGCCCAGTCCCAAGAGAATCTCTAGTTCTTTGGGAAACCTACCTTCGGACAATGCTAATTGCCCCTCCAACAATAAAGTGTTGCCGCGGATATCCGAGGATACCTCTCCTTCCCCCATCTGGGTTGGGCCTGTCCCAGCATCGCTCACCAGCCTAAATTGCCCCTTTGCCTGTGAGAAATTAGTATCTATATCCCTACGGATGATATGCCCATGTACCCCAAACATAGCGGAGGGATACCTAGAAGTTTCCAAAACTTCCATCTTAGAAGCATCCCTTTCCTTAATATGGTAGGTAGTGTACTCCCATCGTTTACCTTCATCCAAGAGGTCTACAATAGTAATCGTATTTTCCGGGGCCTCATTGATCCCCAACCAAGCACGGGGCCCAGATCCCGCCGCCCCAGCATTCAACAATTCCAATCCCCCTTTTTTACCGGGATAATAGGCATGCTGGTGCCCACTGATATACGTATGTACCTTATACTCCTCCAATAATCGTTGTAGCTTTTTGGGGTTTTCCAAGAGATTCCCTTTGGAGTCCCTTCCCTGAGCTACCCCGTATAGGGGCATATGCCCAATAACCACCCGTACGTTGGCATTTTTCGCTGCTGGAGTTTGGAACTGTTTTTCCATCCAATCCAAATTCTCTTGTGTGATTACGGATGAGGAGGCCTCCCATGAAACTATAAACACCCCGTTCTGCTCAAAGGAATAGTAGTGCGGAAAATGAGATCGGTCCACAAAATTGAGTCGGGTTCTATCAATATTCTCCTCCCAAAATTTTCTGGTTGCTGTGTGTTCTATTGGGTAGGATCTAGGACCATCGTGATTGCCCACGGTAAAGGCAAAGGGTATTTCTGCCTTATCCAAAGGGTCCATGATATGTTTGTTAAATCCCGCCCACATCTTTTGAAGCTGCACCGTATCGGACACCCCCATTCCGGCCACCATATCCCCTCCGCATAAAACTAGATCTGGTTTCCAAATACGTGGGATTCGCTGTAAAATACTATCTACCTGCCACTCATAATCTGCCGCTCCCAAACCAGAATTTAGATCACTGATCACCGCAATCCTCAGGTCGCCACGCTGTGGAAGCTCAGGGCCATCGCCATCGGATACGAGTCGGATAGCATCTGCAGTAAACCATCCTTCCCCGCCTCCAACAATTTCAATGGCATCTCCGGCACCAAGTTGAAAGGATCCCAACACCTCCCATTTCCCGGGTTGATCTATGGATTGCTGGTTTACAGACAAAGTATCGCTACCAGCCCTGCTGTGTAACACATAATACACCTCATCCGAATGCGTTTTATCCGAAACATACCAGACCCCTAGTTGGTACTTTTTCCTTTGTATACCCTCTAATTGGTAGATGGCCTTGTTTATATGGTTTACCGCACTACGCCGTGCGGGACTCTGTCCGTAATAATTATTGTCCTTACTGCTTTTCCAAATTCCTACCTCGGAATAGGCAGCACTCTCGGTATCCAAAATAATGACTTCCCCGCGTTTCCCGGGTACTTTTTCGGATAACACCAGGGCTCCCGCATTATTTCGCAAACTATTTCTATTACCACCGGTAATATCGGTGGGAACATTCACCACCTCGGTACTGGCTACCATGGCAGAGGAGCCACCCCCATCCAAATTAACAGCTTCTTTAGCGCCCACTCCCAATAGTAGCGCTGCCAACTCCTCTAAAGTGACCCCCACACTGGCCGCTTGGCGCCCATCTACCACCATCAACAACAACGTATGTTTATCCACATATCCTATAGCACTTCTGGGATGCCTGATTAACAGGTTTTTACCAAAGCCTTCTTCGGCCGATGTTACCTGTATCTTCCCGTTTTTTATCAATACCGGCCCGGCACCTACCGCCTGCTCCGGATTCCAAACTTCACGCTTGGATGCTTCCTGGGGCGTAGGGTATTTCCAAAGGGTCCCCAACTCCGCAGATCCGGAAGACCACACAATTTCTGGCAGCCCATTTACCATCCCAAAGGCCCCACGGGCTACATCCCCAGTAGGCCCGGGAGCTACCGTCTTGCCATCCTGTACAATGAGACTCACGGAACGGTTGGGAGCAAAATACCCCCCATTGATTGCCAAAATTCCTCCATGCTTACGCTTTGTTTCCAAAGTGGTCTCTCTTAGGGTATTGCTCCCAATAGATCGCAGGTAGAGATTATCGTCCCGCAAATCAACTTTTGCATAAACGGCACGTATAGGTTCACCATCCTTTAAGGTACCAGCAGCGTCATAGACCTTTACGGACTTGGGTAGCACAATATTCAGGTCTTCCCTAGGTTTCCAGTCCAATACCAACTCCTGGGAAAAGGTAGGAAGCGAAAAAGAAATGGATAGCACAAGAAAAAGAAGGACAGGCCAAGGATTTACCCCATAGGAAATAAAGGGGAATCTGCCCATTAGATGCGTGTTCATAAATACAGAAATAGATTAGTTATTAGTTAAATTTCCAGTTGAATCTTTCTTACAAATCACAAACCTTAAATATAAAGCTACGCCCCTTCGTAACCAAGGATTTACCCAGCATTACCCACAAAACCCTTACTTTTTTTCAAAAACTGCCATAAATCCCTCAAAACACCTTAAAAATATGGGTAATACCACTATCGATTCTGAAAAAAAGCCTTACTTTTAGAGATTTGAATATCAACTAAACCGCAGGTTCAAACCTGTCCTAAATCTTTAAAAAACCAACACCAAATGGAGAAAACGCTTACGAAAAGATACTATGCCTTGGATATCCTGCGAGGTATGACCATCGCCTTAATGATCATGGTAAACAACCCTGGAAGCTGGTCTAGCATCTATCCCCCACTTAAACACGCCGCATGGCATGGATTTACCCCAACAGATTGGGTTTTCCCGTCCTTTTTATTTGTAGTAGGAACCGCCATGAGCTTTAGTATGCGAAAATACGAGCAGCTCGGCAATGCTGCGATTCTAAGAAAAATATTTAAACGTGCAGGAGCCATATTCCTAATCGGTCTCCTCTTGAATGCCTTCCCTTTTATCTATCGCACCGATGGTGGAATCGCGTTTAAAAACCTTGCCAATATCCGGATCATGGGCGTCTTGCAACGGATTGCCCTATGTTACCTCTTTGGAGCGCTGATCATTCATTATTTAAAACTAAAAAAGTCCGTAATCGTAGGGGTTGTTATCCTATTTGCCTATTGGGCTATTATGTACTTTTTTGGATCTTCCCCCCTGCCCTATAGCTTGGAAAACAATGCCGCTTTAAAGTTTGACAATCTTATTTTTAGACCCGAAAATATTTACAAAGGCTTTGGTATTGTCTTTGATCCCGAAGGACTTTTAAGTACGCTAACCGCCACCGTGAACGTTATTGCAGGATACGCAGCGGGCGTCTTTATACAAAAATCGGGCAAGCAGCTCAAAACCGTATTAAAATTAATTGGCGCTGGCGTACTATTACTTGCCGTGGCGCTTCTTTGGGATCCTTTTTTCCCGATTAACAAACCTATCTGGACCAGCTCCTATGTACTGTATAGCGTGGGTTGGACGCTAATAGTCCTAGCCATATTAATCTATGTTTTAGAGCTATGGAACCTTAAGAAATGGGCTTACTTCTTTGAGGCTTTTGGAAAAAATCCCTTGTTCATTTATGTACTTTCAGGGGTGGTTGCAAAACTCCTAGGTTTTATTCAAATTAATGGGACCTCCCTACATTCCTGGATCTATAAAAACCTATATTTAAGCTGGTTAGACAACATAAATGCTTCCCTTGCTTTTGCCATTAGTTTTATAATCGTAATGTGGCTTATAGGCTATGTATTGGACAAAAAAAGAATCTATATTAAAGTATAATAATTACCACTAACATGTTTATTAAAAAAACATCCTTACTCATCGCCTTCTGTCTGCTTTTTCAGCTCGCACAGGCGCAGGAAGACACTACAAAGACTCCTGAATTCCTAAAATACACCCATAGTTCATGGGTAGATTCCATCATGAAATCGATGACGCCCAAAGAGCGAATTGGGCAGCTAATATGGGTGTCTGCCTACTCTAATCGGGGGCCAGAACACAGGGAAAATATCCTTCAGACCATTGAGGAATGGAACATTGGGGGATTGGTGTTTTTCCAGGGTGACCCCGTCACCCAAGTAACACTGATGAACGAATACCAAGAAGCTTCCAAAGTACCCCTAATGGGTGCCATTGATGCCGAATGGGGACTAGGGATGCGGTTAGACAACACCATTAGCTTTCCATATCAGATGGCATTGGGAGCCATACAAAATGATGATCTCATCTATGAAATGGGGTTGGAAATGGCACATCAGATTAAAAGAGTGGGGCTACACCTCAACTTTGCACCCGTGGCCGATGTGAACAATAACCCCGATAATCCGGTAATCAACTATCGCTCCTTTGGGGAAGATAAGTACAAGGTGGCCAAAAAGAGCATCGCCTATATGCGGGGGATGCAAGATGGTGGCCTCATCACCACAGCCAAACATTTTCCGGGGCATGGAGATACCAATACGGATTCCCATTACGATCTCCCGCAGATTAATCATGACTTGAAACGTTTGCACGATTTGGAATTGTATCCGTTTAAGGAACTTATAAACGCCGGAATCAACGGAATGATGGTGGCTCATTTAAATATCCCTGCCCTAGATCCCTCCGGAGAACCCTCTACCCTTTCCAAAGCAATCATCACCGACCTATTACAAGAGCAGCTGGGTTTTAAAGGCTTAATCGTTACCGATGCCATGGAAATGAAAGGGGTAACCAAAGGCAATCAACCCGGGGTGGTAGATAAAAAAGCCGTTTTGGCAGGCAATGACGTTTTGGAACTTGTACAGGATGTTGCCAAAGCAGTTACTGAGATAAAAAACGCTGTAGACAAGGGCATCATTTCCCAAAAAACAGTGGATGCCAGAGTGCGTAAAATCCTAGCAGCCAAACAATGGGTAAACCTACACCAGTATCAGCCCATACCCCTCGCCAATCTCTTGGAGGACATCAACAATCCAAAGGCCTTGTTATTGGAGCGGAAACTAACGGAAGCCTCGTTAACCGTCCTAAATAACAAGGAAAACACCCTACCCTTAAAACGCTTGGACACCCTGAAGATTATGAGTATTTCCATTGGGGCCGATAAGAAGACCAAGTTCCAGGAAACACTAAACCTTTATCAGGAGATGGACCATTATACGCTACCCACAGAGGCGAATCAAGAAGAAGTAGCGGCCATTCAAAAAGCATTTCCACAGTACAATGTAATCCTAGTGGGGGTGCACGACAATAGCCTCAGACCCAGAAACAATATTCCATTTTCGGAATCGGTCCAAGGGTTTATTAAAACACTCCCCTATAATAAAACAGTCGTAGCCTATTTTAAAAACCCCTATTCCATTGACAAATTACCTAATTTGGAAAATGCCAAGGGCCTTATAGCTACCTATCAGGATAGCCCTTCTGCCCAAGATTTGGCAGCACAATTAATCTTTGGTGGTGTGGGTGCCAACGGAAAGCTACCGGTTGGGATCGGCAAAAAGTATAAGGCCGGGGACGGACTAAGCGTGGAAGGCGGCATACGATTAAAATATACCCTGCCCGAGGATGCCGGCATGGATTCTAAAACCCTTTACCAGGGAGTAGACTCCTTAATGAACCAGGCAATAAATGCCAAGGCAACCCCAGGAGCACAAATTTTAGTGGCAAAAAACGGTAAGGTAGTGCTGCACAAGGCCTACGGACACCAAAAATATAACGACACCACCAAGGTACAGCTGGGCGACCTGTACGACCTGGCATCCGTGACCAAAATATCATCGGCCCTCCCTGCAATTATGAAACTATACGATGAGGGGAAATTTGATCTGGATAAGGGAATTGCCGACTACCTGCGTTATTTTAAAAACTCTAATAAGGCCGATGCCAATTTTAGGGAAATCCTAGCCCATCAGGCAAAATTCACCCCCTACATTACCTACTGGAAAAATACCCTAAGAAAAAATGGCAGCTATAAGTGGAGCACCATTAAAAAGGACTCCTCTGCCCGATTTCCAATAAAGATCGGCACCAATATGTGGTTGCATCGCAACTATCAAAAGAAAATATTTAAGGCGATTAAGAAGTCGCCCCTCCTAGAGAAAGAAGAATACAAATATTCGGGCTTGCTGTTTATGCTACTACCCACTATCATAGAGGAGATCACCCAGGAAGATTATGTGGATTATGTAAATCAGAATTTCTATGATAAGCTGGGAGCAACTACCCTAACCCATAATCCGAATCAAAAATTTGATAGCCAACGGATTGTACCCACGGAGCACGATTTTCTATTTAGACACAGACCCGTCCATGGGACCGTTCACGACGAGGGCGCTGCTATGATGGGAGGTATCTCTGCCAATGCCGGACTCTTTTCCAATGCGAACGACTTGGCCAAATTAATGCAAATGTACCTCAATGGAGGTACGTATGGAGGCGACCAATTTATTTCGGAGAGCACGCTAAAGGAGTTTACCAAGACTCAGTTCCCGGAGAACAATAACCATCGAGGTCTAGGCTTTAACAAACCCTTCCTAAAATACCTTGGGGAAAATAGCAGTACCGCCAAAGATGCCAGTAGCGACAGTTTTGGACATACAGGATTTACTGGAATTATGGCATGGGTAGATCCACAAGAAGAACTCTTATACCTGTTTCTCTCCAATAGGGTACTACCTACACGGGAGAATACCACACTGTATAAATTGAACACCCGTACCAATATTCAACAGCTACTGTACGATGCCATAAAATAAAAAACATTTTGGAAGGAATGAAAATCTACAAAGTTTTAGGGCTCATGTCTGGCACTTCCTTGGATGGGCTAGACCTCGCCTATTGCCATATTTGGAAAACGACCACTGGATGGGACTTTTCCCTAAAGAATACGCATAGTATCGACTATTCCGAAGCGCTGAAGGAGCAATTGAAAAATGCAATTTTCCTTCCTGCAGAAGAACTCCTTCAACTTCACAATACCTACGGAACTTGGTTGGGTAAACAATGTAGGGAGTTTATAGAATTGCACTCCCTAGAGGTAGATTTCATCGCTAGCCACGGGCACACTACCCACCACCAGCCTCAATTGGGACTCACCTTTCAAATTGGATCTGGGCAACACCTAGCCAACGAAAGTGGCAGGAAGACGATATGCGATTTTCGCACCCATGACGTGGCTCTGGGCGGACAAGGGGCTCCACTAGTACCCATTGGAGACCGACTCTTTTTTGGGGAGTACGATTTTTGCCTCAACCTAGGGGGGATCAGCAATATTTCCTTTGAACGCAACGGCAACCGCCTAGCCTACGATATTGGACTCGCAAATATGATCCTAAACCATATTACCCAAAAAATAAACCTGAACTATGACAAAGACGGGGCAATGGCAAAAAAAGGCAGTATAAACCAAAGCATGCTTGGCCAATTGAACCAGCTGGAATATTACCAACTACCCTTCCCAAAATCCATCGGTTATGAGTGGTTTGTAGAGAAGGTAGCCCCCATTGTTGACGCTACCCAAGACAGCATAGAAAATCTTTTGCACACCAGTATCCATCATATTTGCGAGCAGATAGCAAAACAACTAAACCTACAAAAAAGTAAAACGGAAAACACCCTGCTGGTTACTGGCGGTGGTGCCCTTAACGGTTTTTTAATGGATACGCTACAAGAAAAAGTAGGCGATAAAACCAAAGTGATAAAACCTTCCAAAACTTTGGTAGAATTTAAAGAAGCCCTCGTATTTGCCCTTATGGGGGTATTGCGGGAAGAAAACGCTATCAATTGCCTGCGATCCGTCACAGGGGCAAAACGCGATAGTTCTGGCGGGGTAATCTTCCTACCTTCCTAAAAAAAATACGGTCTAAATATAAAAAATCCTTACCTTGGAAACTGCAAAACACCAATAAGCATTCTTTAAAGACCCACCCCATGGAAGACAAACAAAAGAAGGCCACCGCCTACTGGAAGGAAAATGTCCGCTACCTCTTTATACTACTTTCCATCTGGTTGGCAGTCTCCTTTGGAGCGGGGATTCTCTTTAAAGACTTCCTAAACTCGTTTAAAATAGGCGGATTTAAACTTGGCTTTTGGTTTGCGCAACAGGGTTCCATTTACGTATTTGTAATCCTCATCTTTATCTATGTTCGACTAATGAATAAATTGGATAAGAAATACGGCTATAACGAGTAAAACCCACCAGACCAAACCCCTAAACCAACCGCTATGAGCGTTCAAACCTGGACCTACCTTCTCGTCGGAATTACCTTTGCCCTGTACATCGGAATTGCTATTTGGTCTAGAGCGGGCTCTACCAAAGAATTTTATGTAGCCGGCGGTGGCGTATCCCCGCTGGCCAACGGAATGGCCACTGCGGCCGACTGGATGTCCGCTGCTTCATTCATATCCATGGCGGGTATTATAGCCTTTGCTGGATATGATGGCTCCGTGTACCTCATGGGATGGACCGGCGGCTATGTACTCCTGGCACTACTCCTAGCGCCCTACCTAAGGAAATTTGGGAAATATACCGTCCCAGACTTTATTGGGGAACGCTACTATTCCAATGCAGCAAGATTGGTAGCCGTTTTTTGCGCTTTAATCGTATCCTTTACCTATGTAGCCGGACAAATGCGCGGCGTTGGTGTGGTCTTTTCCAGATTTTTACAGGTAGATATCAATACCGGGGTGCTCATAGGCATGGCCATTGTTCTGTTTTATGCAGTTTTGGGCGGCATGAAAGGAATTACCTATACCCAAGTAGCACAGTACTGCGTCCTAATATTTGCCTTTATGGTACCTGCCATTTTTATTTCACTTCAAATGACCGGGAATCCCATTCCTCAATTGGGAATGGGTGGCACCTTAAACGATGGCTCCGGCACCTTTTTACTGGACCGTTTAGACGGACTCTCCACAGAATTGGGTTTTGCTGCTTATACCGATGGCACCAAAGCTACCATAGACGTATTTGCCATTACCCTGGCCTTAATGGTGGGTACGGCCGGACTCCCCCATGTTATTGTAAGGTTCTTTACCGTAAAAAGGGTACGGGATGCCCGTAAATCGGCCGGATTGGCACTGCTGCTGATCGCTATCCTCTACACTACTGCCCCAGCGATTGCTGTTTTTTCCAAGATTAACCTTATCAACACCGTAAGTGAACGCCCCTATGCCTCCATGCCCCTATGGTTTAAAAATTGGGAAAACACAGGGCTATTGAATTTTGAAGACAAAAACCAGGATGGGAACATCCAGTACCTCGCCAATCCTACCCAAAACGAACTCACTGTAGATAACGATATTATGGTATTGGCCAATCCAGAAATTGCCAACCTACCGCCCTGGGTTATCGCCCTAGTAGCTGCTGGCGGACTGGCAGCGGCACTATCTACGGCAGCGGGATTGTTATTGGTAATTTCGTCCTCGGTATCGCACGACCTGATTAAGAAAGTATTACTGCCCAATATCTCCGAAAAAGGAGAATTATGGGCCGCACGTGGGGCAGCCACCGCAGCCGTAATCGTTGCAGGCTATTTTGGCATTAACCCACCTGGTTTTGTAGCTGCAGTGGTAGCACTAGCCTTTGGCCTGGCAGCTGCTTCCTTTTTCCCTGCCATCGTATTGGGAATATTTTATAAAAAAATGAACAAAGAAGGAGCTATTGGAGGTATGGTGGTAGGGATAAGCCTTATGCTCTTTTATATGGCCAAGTTTAAATTGGGATGGCTGGGTCCCATCCCCGATAAATCCGAATGGTGGTTTGGGATCTCCCCAGAGGGTTTTGGTACCGTAGCCATGCTCGTAAATTTAACTACCGCCCTAGTTATCAACCGCTTTACCCCAGAGCCCCCATCACAGGTCCAGGACATCGTAGAAAATATCCGGATTCCAAGCGGCGCAGGTGACGCCATTGATCATTGATCACCAGCATAAAAAATCCTATGGAAAGGAAAACCTAAAGACCGTTTTCAATACTCCTCATTATTGGCAATAAAAGCTTGCGGAATTTTAAATTCGTTTCCCAAAACTATAGGAAATTGGAGGATTTGTATAATTTTATAGAAAAATATAAATAACCATGAGTAATTATCACATTAAACATTTGGAGGAATACTATCAGGTGTATCGGAAATCTGTCCGAGAGCCTGAAAAATTTTGGGGCGAAGTCGCTGAAGAACATTTTTTATGGCGTAAGAAATGGGATAAGGTCCTAAGTTGGAATTTTAGTACTCCGGAAATCAAATGGTTTGAGGGTGCAAAACTTAATATTACTGAAAACTGTATAGACCGTCACCTATTAAATAGGGGCGACAAGACCGCGATTATTTTTGAACCCAACAACCCCGAGGAGGAGGCAGAACACATAACCTACAAAGATTTACATGCCAGGGTTTGTAAACTGGCCAATGTCCTAAAAGAACAGGGCATAAAAAAAGGAGATCGGGTATGTATTTACCTGCCCATGATTCCCGAACTAACCATATCCCTACTTGCATGTGCCCGTATTGGGGCCATCCATTCCGTAGTATTTGCCGGATTTTCATCTACGGCACTATCGTCTAGGATTAATGATAGCGAATGTAAGCTGGTTATCACCGCAGATGGTTCCTTTAGGGGATCCAAAAACATAGATCTCAAAGGAATTGTAGACGAAGGACTTAAAGACTGCCCTGGGGTAGAGACCGTTTTACTGGTAAAACGTACTAAGGCCGATATTAATTTTAAGGAAGGTCGTGATAAGTGGCTACAACCCTTGATAGACGAGGCATCCCCAGAATGCGAACCAGAAATTATGGATGCGGAAGACCCCTTGTTTATCCTGTATACTTCTGGCTCTACTGGGAATCCCAAAGGAATGGTACATACTACCGGGGGCTATCTGGTCTATACCGCCTATACGTTTAAAAATGTATTTCAATATACCGAAAACGATGTGTACTGGTGTACGGCAGATATCGGATGGATTACCGGCCATAGCTATATCGTTTACGGACCCCTGGCCAATGGCGCCACCTCCCTTATGTTCGAGGGAGTACCCAATTACCCAGACTATAGCAGGTTTTGGCAGATAGTAGAGAAACACAAGGTAAACCAATTCTATACCGCCCCCACCGCCATTAGAGCGTTGGCAAAACAGAATATAGAATACACCAAGAAACACGACCTAAGCTCGCTAAAGGTGTTGGGGTCCGTAGGAGAGCCCATAAACGAAGAAGCATGGCACTGGTATAATGATGTAATTGGAAAGAAAAAGAGCCCCATAGTAGACACTTGGTGGCAAACCGAGACAGGCGGCATTATGATTACGCCCATACCCTACGTAACCCCTACCAAACCCACCTATGCCACCCTCCCGTTTATTGGGATTCAACCCGCCATCATGGATGAGCATGGGGAAGAGATAAAAGGCAATCAAGTGGATGGCCGCTTGTCCATAAAATTCCCATGGCCGGGTATGGCGAGGACTATATGGCACAATCACAAGCGATATAAGGAGACTTACTTCTCTACCTACCCCAACTACTATTTCACAGGCGATGGTGCCTTTAGGGACGAGGTAGGCTATTATAGGATCACCGGCCGTGTAGATGATGTAATCATCGTGTCTGGTCACAACCTGGGTACCGCACCAATTGAAGATTCCATTAACGAGCATCCGGCCGTTTCAGAATCGGCCATCGTTGGCGTTCCCCACGATGTAAAAGGTAGCGCCCTCTATGGTTTCGTAACCTTAAAGGAGACCGGGGAATCCCGTGACCATGACAACCTTAGAAAAGAGATCAACCAAATGATTACGGAACATATTGGCCCCATAGCCAAACTAGATACCATCCAATTCACCAGAGGATTGCCTAAGACCCGCTCCGGGAAGATTATGCGAAGAATCCTAAGGAAATTGGCCAGTAGGGATATGGAAAACCTAGGAGACACCAGCACCCTTCTCAATCCAGAAGTGGTAGATCAAATTAAAAAGGATATTATTTAATATTTAATTTTTTGTGAGGGCATTGCCACTTTATAGCTTCTATAAAGTGGCACGTGCTTTCCGCTATATCTTTTTTATAGCCATAAAAAAGGATGCCGCTGCAATCACTAATGCAGTGCTTATGGCAAAAAGAAGCCGTCACTACAAAATTTAAACACAGGACTATTCCTGGAAATTAACTTCAGAAGAAAGCTCGGAAAGACCTCTCTCACCGTCAAAAGCATCAGGCTATATAAAAGTTATCTAGGCAGGCTGTAAAAGGGCACTTCTCCGTACTGCGATAAATATTAACAGGGATAATCCTCCGCAGAGTGCAAACCCTACAAAGAGTGGAAGTGTAGTTCCCTCCATAAAACTACCAATGTAGGTTGCTATCGGAATGGCGATTAAGGTATAAACAAAGCCGGTAATTGCCGCTCCAATACCCGCAATATGTCCAATAGGCTCCATGGCAATGGCCCTGAGGTTTCCAAAGATAAACCCCAAACTAAAAAACTGCATCGCAAGGAAACTGATCAGCACCCACAAGGGCGGGTTATCGGTATTCCAAAACAAACTTATATAGATAAGGGAAACCGCCGAGAACAAACTAAGGGAAATTAATGCCAACCTACGCATCCCCAATTTAACTACCAAGGTACCATTTAACAAGGTAGACACCCCTACCGATATGGCCAATCCAGCAAAGATATATGGGAAGTCGTCCGCCAAGCCGTACTGGTCTTCAAAAATCTGCTGGGCCGCACTTAAATACACCATAAAGGCACCCGTAATTAGCCCAGAAACAATCGTAAAAGCGACCGTCTCCCTATACCTCATCAATTCCTTAAGTCCCTTAAAATAAATATCCTTGGAGAATTTAATAGTGTGCTCTGGTTTTAAGGTTTCGGGCTGTCGCCTCCAAAACCATATACTAATAGCCAAGGTGGCCACCAATTGCATGTAAAAGATGGATTCCCAGCCAAATCGGTCTAGAAAGAATTTCCCCATGGCAGGCGCTACAATAGGTACCAAAATAAAGAAGGCCGTAACAAAAGACATAATCCTGGCCATATAATCCCCTTTGTACGAATCGCGAATCATGGAAATACTAATAGAGCGTGCAGCCGATAGCCCCACTCCCTGTAATATCCGTCCTGCCAGCATCCATTCTAGGGATGGGGCAAAAATACAGATAAGACTCGCTATGCTAAATATCCCAAACCCAAAATACACCACAGGTTTACGGCCAAAACTGTCCGATAGCGGCCCCAATAGTAACTGTCCAATTCCCAAGCCCAGAAAAATCATGGTGATTAACTTCTGGTTCTCTACAGGATCGTAACTACCTATGTCTAAACCAATAGTGGACATGGCCGGTAGAATAGCGTCTATGGTTAAGGCTACAACGGACATTAGAGAGGCCATCATAGCTACAAATTCAAATTGAGGGCGCTGCTGTGATTTTTGCATCCTGCAAATGTAGGCATATCCAACCCTATTGAAAAATTGGACCTTCAAAATAACATTATCATAACAGTTAAAGGGCAGATCCAAACGAAAAATTGACCCCGGTATGCTACTCGCTTACTCTTGAATTTTAGATGTACTTGGCTAAAACAGTTAGGGCAAAAACAATCTTGTCCCTTATTGACGTAAACAACCCCCTAAGTAGGCAATAAACTAAACAGGCATTACCAACCTACATTAGGTGAAAGAAGCTTAAAACCTCCTCGTTATCAACCTCTTTGGTTGTTGGGTGGCATCTACCACTATCTCAAAAGAAATCACTCCCAATACCAACTCCTCCTCCGTTATTACCTCTACCTTCCATTCACCTGGTTGTACGTTATTCTTATAGGTATACCCACGGAATCCGCCATCCCTGCCTCCAGTAATCTCATAGCCTATGTCTTCCACCACCTCCCATTCTTTTGTACTGGGGTTGTACCAGTTCCAACGATGAAAAACACCCATTTTAAGGTCGGTAGGTGCAAAAATAGCGGAGAAAACATACACCTCATCCCCAGGCTTGTGGATATAGTGGTACCGATGATCTCGCCAAAACACCTCCCAATCCTCTCTCTCATGCGTCACATAATAGCGGTTGTTTTTCATCTCTATTTTATGTGCTACCACTCCACTCTGCATGGCAAGAGGTACCGGGGGAATCATTTTAAAAAAATAAAAAACATGGATCAAGGTATAAATGCCTACAATAATCCCCAGTAGCTTTCCTAGATGTACCTCTGCCCGTGTACTGGGACTAATTTTATAGATAGCAAGGATCACCACCAAGGTGATTCCCAAACTCACCCCTCCGGAAATTAGAAAAATTTCGGTATTCATCTCCCTCATAAAAACGGGAATCATAAAAGCGAAAAAGGTGAAGCTTATGAAAAAGTATACCCCAAACTGCAGGTATTTATTCGAGATTCTTTTTTTAAGCAATTCATTGGCAAAAAGCAATACCACTAAAATAACAAAGAAAGAAAGCGTCTTGGATAGGGAGACACTTCTAGAAAAATAGATTACGAAAGCACTGGAAAGCCCCCCAAAGAAGAATTGTATCGCCAAGGGTAAATAATCCTCGTACTTACCTAAAAGCGTATTTTTCCACCACCCATCATCCGCCAAATTATATAAAAAAAGAGTGAGGGTCAAAGAAGTCATATGCAGGCACAGTACCGTTAAATCGTATAACCTATCTATACGTCCTAGGGTAAGGGAGTCAAAGATAAAACCAGCAACAAAGAAAAATATAGGGGCGTACTTCTCATGTTTCCTAATAAACCTGTGAAACCCGCTATTCCTAGGTCTTACTAATGTTCTTTTCATGAATTACCCTTGGTTACCGCTATTTATACTATTCATAGGTATCTCTGGAGTCGCCTCCTAAAATATTGGGCATTGCTAGCCGCACTCTTTAAAGAGTTTTCGCTATAATTACCGCCTTGTTCTATATAATAGAATTCCAAGCCCGATTCTTTAGGATCTGGCAATATGGCTTCATAATCTATAGAACCATTCCCCAATTCGGTATAATCCCTACTTAGCTTATCCATATCCTTTATATGCCACATGGTATATCGCTTAGGTTGCTTACGGATCAATTCTTGGGGAGTGTATTTGGAAGATCGCACTACCCAATACATATCCATTTGCAATTTCACCAAGGCTGGATCTGTTTCATTAACTAAAATATCAAATCCGTTTTCCCCATTCTGATCTTCAAATTCATACCCGTGGTTATGATAGGCAAAACCAAGCCCTGCCTTCGTAACCTGTTCCCCTATCGCATTCATTTGAGCAGCCAATAACTTATAGCCATCAATGGTCCGTTGTTCCGGTGCAATCCACGGTAAGGTAATATACTTACTATTTAAAGTATGCGCCCCTTCAATACACCTATCAACAAATTGTGCTAATTCGGCATCAGATTGATCTAAGTAGGGCGAGAAATTATAGTGACCACTACTCACGGTTAGCCCCAATTGGTCTAACAGCTCTTTAAACGCTTGGGAAGCATACCCGTAATAACTGCCCTTTTCTGCATCAAAACCATAGATCTCAAAATCCTCATAACCCAACCCCTTCAAATATTCTAAGGTACTTTTAGGATCCTTTGCCATTTGGTCCCGGATAGAAAATAATTGATACCCCATTTTAAATTTCGGGCTGTCGTTCAGTGAAAAAGAAGTGAGAGGCAGCATGGAAGCCACTCCTAATACACTGGAATTTTTAATAAAACTTCTTCTATTCATAGTCTTCTAAAATAGCTGGTTAACATTGGGTTGTATTAACGCTTTATACGCCTCATTTCCTCAGAGGATTATTTGGATGCCCCAGTAGCTAAAACTGGCGCCTCCTGACTTAACATCGAAGCCAAAACCTACTCAATACGGGAAATACTAAAGGATATAATTGCGTAAAACATCCTTCCAAGGTAATTAAATTTTTCGCAATAATCAGGGAGCCATTCAAGGTTAAATGTAGGGGCAGGCAGCTAATTAAAATCCAAGCACCCCAAATAACCCAAGCAAACAACTTATAAGCTTGGTTTATTTTCAAATACAACAAAGCTTAAACATCCCCTGGCTGGTTGTCAGTATTCACGGAAGGGCGATGATGTGATTTTAGGTCTATGAACGATAATTAAAAAATCTGACCGAATTTATTAGGTAGGAGGAAAGGGATTACAATAATTGGAATTACCTTTAAAAAAAATACGCTGATTGCCACTTAAATTATGATAAGACTACTGATTATATGCCTATTACTATTTAATTTCCCTCATTTTGCCAGGGGACAAAAATTGAATAATCAAGAAATAAAAGAACTGATCCAAGCCTATAAAATGGATATTAGGGGCCCCTATAAAGAAATTAGGTGGTTTTGTACAGATGGCAGTATTCGTATGCCCAAAGACCCTTGTCCTGCTAACATTGGCCCCGGAGTGCAGCACGCCACCTATAAAAACTCGGTCACTGATCTTGGGAAGAGAAACCATCTATATTTTGGTCAAATTCTTTCCTATACCGATAAAGAAGCGTTCTGGGATAAGGAGAATAACCATTCCCGACTTAAGCAGTATCAGCTAGATAAATATTTAAGATCGGTAGATGATGGATGGGTGCTACAAAAAGGTCAGTATTATAGAGGGGCCATCCAGTCCGAAGACGAAGAAGCCTGGGGTGTTGAATTTTATAAATGGTTGCTCTCCGATACCGATAATTTAAAAAAACATTATTTCCTTATCAGGCAATCCCTAAAGGACATACCACACCAGGGAGATGATAATTTAGCCCAAAAGATTAGAAGCGAATCCAAGGTAATTTCGGACCTAGCACCAAGCTTTATGGATTTACGGGTAAAAATCCATAGTCAGCCCGATCTGGGCGATATCGAAAAGGTAAAAGCTTTTAAAGTAAAGCACAACGACAAGCTAAGTGCGGAGGTCAGAACAAAAATTGATGCTTTAACCCGCACCATGACTACTTTCTACCAGCCTGTAGATATTGCTGCCTTACCAAAAAGAACCTCGCTGGTCCTTGAGAAACAAATTGGCAAGGAGATAAGTACCTATGTCAATCAATTTGCCGAGGAAAAAAACACCGCCTTATTAATAGAGGCAACCGCAGAATTACTGCTTTCCATAAGACAGGCCATCATAGAGGAAGAATCTGCCGCAGCCAGATTACAATTGTTGGATGCCTCCTTAAAGCTGGAAGAAATCATTTTTATAAAATCTCCCCAATGGCAACCCCAAGATATAAATGGACTCCTAGACAAGGTATGTTATTTGGGAATGGCCAACGCCGGGGCAGGATATATAGAACTTGTGGAGTGGCAGCAATTAAACCTAGCTTCCAAAGGGAACTCGCTGGGAGATCTTACCTCAACATTAGAACATGCCCGTAGGGAGGTAGAGTGGAGTTCTTCCATGGTAAAAGCCAATTATCAGGAGGTCGTAGACACCTATACAGGCTTTGAGCCCAAGGCCTATGGATATATAGATGATATCATTAGAGGATCTATAGCCCTTCATCTTGGCCAGGCAGTGGGTGATTTAGGCGATATCATCGCCAAAGAGTCGGCCCTCACCAATAAGGTGATGGATCTTTCCAACCAGAGTGGCTTCCGCGGATTAAATGCGGGTTATGCCTTGGGAGAATTAGTGGTTGTAAATGGATCACCCGATGAAATTGAAGTAGTTTCAGACAAGATTTATGTGTTTCAAAGACCTCCATCAGATTTAAAACCTATAGCCGGTATCGCCACGGTGTCCGAAGGAAATATGGTTTCCCATGTACAACTCCTGGCTAGAAATTTAGGTATTCCGAACGCTGCACTAGCCGATGACAACCTTAGAAACCTCTTAAAACATGATGGAAAACGTGTGTTTTATGCGGTTTCCAATAAAGGGAATGTAATTATGAAGCCCGAAGCTGATATGACCGATGAGGAGCGTGCCCTATTTTCCAAAAAAGAACGCCGGGAAGACCGAGTGAAAGTCCCCATAGACAACATTCAATTGAAAGAAAACAATATCCTAGACCTCAAGGAAGTGGATGCAAGCGATTCGGGAAAACTCTGTGGCCCCAAAGCGGCCAATCTAGGGCAGTTAAAGAAAATGTTCCCCAACAAAGTGGTGGAAGGCCTGGTAATACCTTTTGGAATTTTCAGATCGCATATGGATCAGAAGATGCCAGATGGAGAACTTAGCTATTGGGAGTTTTTAAACACCATTTTTAAGGAAGCCGAGGCCCTAAGTGCTCAAGGAATCAGCCCTGGCGAGGTAGAAAACTTTCAACTGCGAAAACTGGAAGTATTAAGGGAAGAAATAAAGAAAATACCCCTGCAAGTAGAATTCCTACAGCAGTTAGAAAAAGGATTTACAGACATCCTCGGAGATAAATTGGGTGAGATCCCTGTTTTCCTCAGAAGCGACACCAATATGGAAGATCTAAAAGACTTTACCGGGGCGGGACTAAACCTAACCATCTTCAATGTGGTAACCAAAGAAAAGATAATTGAGGGAATTAAAAATGTATGGGCCTCCCCTTATACGGAACGCAGTTATAAATGGAGACAAAAATTCCTGCTCAATCCAGAAAATGTATTCCCGTCCATATTGGTCATCCCCAGTGTAGACGTAGATTATTCTGGGGTCTTAATTACCAAGGGAATCAATTCTGGTAGCCCCCAAGATTTAACGGTTGCCTTTAGCCGAGGTGCTGGGGGTGCAGTAGACGGGCAATCTGCAGAAACCTATGAGATTTATGCCGCTGGAGGAACCCAATTACTAGCTCCTGCTAGGGAACCCTACCACAACAGACTGCCGGCAAGCGGTGGCTTGGAAAAGAACGTAGCTACCTTTGAAAGCTTTATTCTTAACCATCAAAATATTAAGGACATTAGAGACCTGGCAAAATCTATTAGAGAAACTATGCCTAGAGAAACCACCGCTGATAATGAAGCGGTCTATGACGTAGAATTAGGCTTCCAAAATAATAAGTTATGGTTGTTCCAGATTAGACCATTTGTGGAAAATAAAAGAGCCCAGAGCTCCGAATATCTGGAATCCATTTCCCCGAAAATAAATCTGTCCAAGAAAATTAACCTCTCACAAAAATTATAAGATGCGAAAATATCTAATATACCCCCTTCTAATACTGAGCTGTACAGCCTTTACCGTGGTTTACTATTACCCTATTGACGGATATCTACGTACCGGTATAAAGCGCTTAAAGTATTTAGAACTGGTTAAAAGCGGGGAAATAAAATTGAATGCGCCACTTCCAAAAGGGGCTTTTAAGTCTTATGAGGATATAGAGCTTAACCTTCTCCCAAAAAAGAACGACAGCCTAGGGGCACTATTAACTATAGATGAAAATTTTCAGAAAGAGATCAATGGACTGTTCAAAGGCTTGGATAAAAGTTATTCCCTTGCGATACTGGATATTTCCGACCTAGATCAGATTCGCTATGCCAAACGAAATGAGACTGCGGGCTATCAACCAGGAAGCGTAGGGAAACTGGCCGTATTGGTGGCATTATTTGACCAATTGGCAAAAATCTATCCCGATTCGTTCGAAAAACGCATCCAACTTTTGCGCTCAAAATCTGTAAAAGCAGGAGTTTGGGGCCTTACCGATTCACATACCGTTCCCATTTATAATGTTGAGACCAATAAACTTATTAAAAGACAGGTGGTGGCCAGCGACGTTTTTACCTTGTTTGAATGGGCAGACCACATGCTTTCTGTTAGCAATAATGGCGCCGCTAGCATTGTATGGCGGGAAGCCTTACTTATGTCGGCCTTCGGACAGGCATACCCAGACCTCAGCCAGGAAGAGGCAGATGCCTACTTTAACAACACGCCTAGAAAACAGCTCACAGACTTATCCAACGATATTGTAAACCTGCCTTTGCGCAGCTTGAATATTGGTGCGGATGAATGGCGCCTGGGAAGTTTTTTCACTTCTGGGGCCAACAAATATGTTGGCGATAAAGGGGGGAGTATAGGATCTACTTTGGGATTGATGAAGTTTCTAATCCAATTAGAACAAGGGAACGTCATAGATGAGGCCTCTAGTTTAGAAATGAAGCGATTGATGTATATGACCGATCGCAGGATCCGATATGCACAATCCCCTGCCCTAAAAGAAGCAGCGGTTTATTTTAAATCGGGGAGTTTGTACCAATGTAACAAGACCAGTGGCGAAGCTTGTGGAAAATATATGGGGAACATCAGTAATTTCATGAATTCGGTAGCCATTATTGAGCATCCGGACAACTGTACGTATATGGTGGTACTAATGACCAATGTATTGCGAAAAAATTCGGCCACAGACCATATGACCTTGGCCAGTAGTATCGATAAAATAATTAAGAAGTAGGATTTTTCAAGGATTCTAGGATTTCGGCAGCCTTGTTCCGCACTTTTTCATGAGAGTCTTTCAAAGCCATTTCCAATAAGGAATTAAACTTAGGATCATTAATTTTTTGGATCAAATAAAGTACCGCCAGCCGCAACTTAACATCCTTTCTTTTTAAAAGGGCATAATAACATTCAGATTCACTAAGGACCTTTATATTGAGGTCCTTTAGTTTTTTTTCGGAAAATGTTTCTACAAGGGTCGATTCGGCCACGGGAATCAATTCTTTTTTAAGTTGAATATCCAGGATGTTATCTAAAAATTCGATGGCATGTATCCGTTGTTCCTCCTTTCCGTGCAAGATGGAATTTAGGATGGGGTCTACGTCTTGCGGGGGATATTTTATGCCCAAAAATTGAAAAATTCGCTGTAACTGCCTATCCAATCGCAACTCCAACAAATGTATCAATCCGTTTCTAGCATCGTTTTCTTCGCGAGATTCCGGGGTTTCCGTATTTCTTTTGTACCGAATAATGATCTGGGAATGAATTACAGAGAGGGTGTTCTGGTAAAGGTGACATTCGTCCAATATTCTATCCACTACAAATCGGTCGTTCACCTTTAGATGTGGATACTTCCACTTCAACCTTTTTAAGGCCTCAATAGCTTCAATTTTCACCGTATGCTCCAATTCCCCAGTTAATTTTATCAGGGTGTTCACAGCCTTTTGCGAGGCAAATTTTTCCAATACCAATACTACTACCGCTGCATCTTCTAAATCTAACCCATGGTCCGTAGCTATCTTATCGAACAAAATATCGATGATAGGCTCTCCATAGAAAAACAAGGCTTCTATGCTGGCTTTCCTCGTTTCCTTTCCTGATAATTTAGGGATAATTAGCGTTATAAACCGTTCGTCTAAGGTTTTTGATGCAGCTAGGATGGCGGTATTAGCCACCGCTGTGTTGTCCGACTCTATATGGGTGTTAATTACCTCATAGAACTTTTCTACCTTGGCATTCCCAATAGCTTCCAAAATAGCCTGAGTTTTATTAGTTTTCTCCTGTTCGTCACTTAAAAACGCAAGTTGGAATAGGGCATTTTCTATACGGCTCTCCAAACTAAAACGAGCTTGCAACAACGCATTGTTCCTCAATTCTAAAGACAAACCAATCAAAGCGGCATTTGCAATGGTATGATCGTCCATATTGAGATAGGTATCAAAAAGCTGAACTTGATCCTTGTCGTAGTTTTTAAGGAGATAACGGAACGCAGAGGTAGTTACCTGTTGATCTTTATCCAACACCATTCCTTGCATCGGTTCGCATAAATTTTGAGAATTAAGAAAGTACAGATTTTCTATAGCCAGTGCCCTCACCTTGGCAGAAGGACTATCTAGCAGGTTTTTAATGGCATTAAAGAAACGTTCATCCTTTACTTCCAAGGTTTTATGGAGCATGTGTAGTATTTGATTTTCCGATCCATTGGTCAGCACCCGGATAACCGTATCTATTATGGAAGTGACCTTTATTTCATTCCTGTCTCTTTTTTGCTTTTTTACCCCAGATTGCTCCAGCAATCCCTTAAATGCAACTATATATTCCCTTCTCAGGTGAAAAATGAAATACAGCCATATAGATATTAGCCCAATAATGATTAAGCTGATGTAGGTTGAGGGAATTTGAAGCGCGTTGATAAAGAAAATCAGGATAAAGCCCGCCAAACCCGTTGCAATACTATCTACCACTACATCTGTAAAGGTTTTGGTCTTCTTTTTAATTTCTATAGGGATGGGTATGGAAAGAAGCTCGGTTGCCGCCTTGTTTACGGATTGCTTTAAACTCCCGTCCACTATTTTAATGAATACCACTACCCATAGCTGGGGAAGCAGCAATAATAAGATAGATCCTATTAATATACCCGTTGGTAACCACAATAAGGACTTCCCTACCCCAAAGGTCCCCACAATCCGTTTGGTAAGGAATAATTGTATCAATAGGGAGATGACACTGAGCGTGGAAAACCAAAAACCAAAAAATGAAGTCAGCGCCTCCTGGTCTTGTATAAATCTTGAGGCATAATCACTATACTGGTAATCTACCAACTTAGCAATCAATACACTAATGCCCACCACCAGAGCAATTAAGCTTAATAATTTGGATTGTTTAATGAGCTTAAAAGGAGACTCGCCCTTAGGACCGGATCTTCCCGAAACTTGGAAAGGATTTAATTTCACCACTTCCTTCCTCCAAATGTACCGGGTAATGGGTAGGCAGCACAACAGCAAGCCTGCCGCAACAAATAGCAAGTTCTCTGTATAGAGAATCTTGGTCAGCAAAGCGGTTAAATATCCTCCAAAAATTCCGCCCGCTATTGCCCCGGCCCCAATAAAACCAAAAACCCGTTTGGCCTCACGGACATTGTATACTAAATTGGCCATTATCCAAAACTGCGAGGCAGTTAGCAGGCCAAATATCGCAACCCATACATAGGGTATGTACAGGATAAATCCACTAGCCAGGTTAAAACTAAATGCAATACCAAATAGCACCAATGAGATAACCGACCCAATTATGGTCCTATCCACGATAGTATTAAGGGCATACTTTTCCATGGCGCGGTCATAAAAAAATGAGCCTGTAATCGCCATAATGGCCGTTAACACATACCCAAGGGGAAGTGCACTGGAAGAGAGTTCTGAGAGAAATAAGGAGTTGATAGTTGGTTTTACAATCAATAAAACCGTTATGATAAGGAAGATATTCAACTGCAGCAGCAGCGTTTTGGTCAATTCCTCCTCCTTTAGATCAAATGCTTTTAATATATATGTTTTAATCAGGGATAACAGGTAGTTCAATTGCTATGCTTTAGGTGAAAATTAGTGGTCCGTTATAATATCAAGCCTAAGCTAATTTAAAAAATTAAGACCTAAAACTGCCATGCTACCCAATCCAATTTTGGATAGTCTCCCAAGACTTAATTATTGGCCACTTGGTTACGACCAACCCTCAACACTTTTTCTATAGGTTTCACCAATTCCCGAATAATTTGCTCTCCCGAGGCATCATCTACCAAAGCAACCAAAATATAACGCCTATTTGGGTTTTTTCCCCATACTAGTACCGAGTCTGAATGAAAATCCCTCCAAGATCCCGATTTTCGATACAGCCTGGCACTGGGCGCAATAACGTCTAAGGTATTTACAAATTTATGATGCAATTCAGGATCGCTCATAATATCTAACATTTGCTTGGATCTAGCCCTATTTACCAATTGTCCATTTGCCAATAAATAATAATAACGACAAACCTGATTCACCGTAGCAGCATGGGATAGATTTTTTAGGGGCTCCCTATTGGTATCTCCCCCACCGCCATAGCGCTTTCCTACCCAGAGTCCGCCTCCAAGGTCCTCGTTATAAAACCTATATCTGGGGTCTGTCATAACAGCCTGGATTTTATCATAACCCAATCTATCTATCATCCTGGTAGAAGCTGCGTTACTAGATTTACTGATCATAATACGCATATCCTCTTGAATGGCCGGACTATCGGTAAGCTCTCCTTTTTCCAAAGCATCCATGGAAGATAATAAAATGGCTATTTTGGGTAAGCTTGCCGCATACATCATATGATTTCCATTAATACTTGCAAATTTCACCTGTTCCGGATTCTTTAAATCCACCAAGCCTACGGCCATTTTCTTGTTTTTCATCAATGCCTTCCACTTGGGATTGGACATAAGTTCACGTTCCAAACTTTGTTGCAGACTGGTGCTCGACAAGCTTGCCAATGGTTTTACCTCAGAGTTTATTGTTCTGATGGGCAGGTCTTTTTGAGCTTGTAAACCGGTTGCAAATAAGAAGGTGAGTATAATTAGATTAAACTTGTTTCCCATAAAATAATTATAAGCTTATTATATAGTAAACAAAATTATTCATTTATAAGATTCCCTCTTGTTAATTTTTGGGAATGCTAAAAAATTACAATTCCCCTATTTTATTGGTATTTAAGCAATTCCAGTTCCTTCAGAATGTTAAATCTTTTGAAGTTCACCGATAAAGGGGACTTAATATGTCTATCTTTATAATACCCATGTAAATCCCAGGTCATGAAGGCAAGAAGGCTACCTCTTTTACTTTTGTCAAAATCAAAAGCTACGGGTTTTCATCCCAAATCGTTATTTTTGAAGCAAAATATAAAGAAATGCTAATTATAGGAATTGCGGGAGGAACCGGATGCGGAAAAACAACCGTGGTAAACCAGATTATCAACGAGTTACCAAACGAAGAGGTTGGGGTAATCTCCCAAGACTCTTATTACAATGATCTTTCCGATCTGTCCTATGAAGAGCGGTCGCAAATAAATTTTGATCATCCCCGTGCTATCGATTTCGAATTGTTGGGAAAACACTTACAAGAATTAAAAAAAGGAAATCCCATTCAACAGCCGGTATATTCTTTTGTGGAACATAACCGCACCAAGGAAACTATCCTTACCCACCCTAGAAAAGTAATGATTGTAGAGGGGATTCTAATCATGACCAATCCACAAATCCGTGATATGTTCGATATCAAAATTTTTGTACATGCAGATTCGGACGAACGGCTGCTAAGGAGGCTAAAACGCGATATTAATGAGCGGGGACGAGACCTAGAGGAGGTCTTGGGAAGATACAAAGACACGCTAAAACCCATGCATAATCAATTTATTGAGCCCACTAAGGAATTTGCAGATATCATCATCCCCAACAACAAATACAATACCGTTGCCGTAGATATTGTTAGGTCTATTATAAATCTAAAGTTAGCATAATAATATATGGGCTTAAAAGAAATAAGAAAGAAAAAATGGTTTGCCATAGTCACCAATATGTATGTATTGGTCCTCACCGCTTTTTTAATATGGATGGTTTTTTTTGACACCAATTCCCTCCTCATACATTGGGAACTTAAAAGGGAAATCAACAACCTAGAAAAACAACGCGAATTCCTTAAGGAAGAAATAGCGAGGGATAGGAAAATTATTGAGAAACTCTCTGATCCCGAGGAGCTCGAAAAATTTGCTAGGGAGCAGTACTACCTAAAAAAGAAAAACGAGGAGATTTATTTAATTGAATACGAAGACGGTAAAAAATCCAATAAAGATGAGTGATTCCGATTTGTTCAGTGAATTTAGGGAGATTTCCTCCAAAGAATGGAAACAACGAATACAGGTAGACCTTAAGGGAGGGGATTACAATGAGGAATTGGTATGGGAATCGCCCGAAGGGATAAAAATAAAACCGTTTTACCATAAGGAAGATACGGATACCCTAGCCCTACCTAAGTTTCCAATAGCAACTTGGAGAATTGCTCAGGAAATTTATGCCGGCAATGCGGAAATGGCCAACAAAAATGCCTTGGACGCCCTTAAACGAGGGGCAGAATCCATTTGTTTTACCGTTCCAAATAATACTATAGACCCTAAGGAGCTACTACAACACATAGACCTAAATAAAACCCCCCTCTATTTTAATTTGCAGTGCCTTTCCGATACGTTCTGCAAATCTGTTTTGAAAGCCGCCGCCAAGGAGCCCTCCCCTATTTTTCTAAACATCGATATTGTTGGAAATTTAGCACGCAGCGGCAATTGGTTCTCCAATATGAAGGAAGATCATCAGCAATTAGATACCATCCTTGCCCTGGGACATAGCAACACTTTAAGCGTAGACCTTGGGCTTTATCAAAATGCAGGAGCAAATAAGGTGCAACAACTGGCTTATGCCATGGCACATGCCAATGAATACCTAAACCATTTAGACCGGCACCACAAGCCCCTTTTAAAATCTTCCTTAATGACTTTTAAGGCAGCTATTGGCGGGAATTATTTTTTTGAGATCGCCAAACTTAGGGCCCTTAAAAAACTGTATGCCACCGTGGCAAAATCCTACGGTGCAAGACCAGACTGCCATATTATTGCCACCCCTACTAAGAGAAACAAAACCTTGTACGACTATAATAACAACATGCTCCGCACTACCACGGAATGCATGTCTGCCATCCTCGGAGGAGCCCATACAGTCTGCAATCTTGCCTACGACGCCATATATAAAAAGGACCACGAGTTTGGAAATAGAATGGCTAGAAACCAACTGCTGTTGTTAAAGGAAGAAAGCCACTTTAACAAGGTGGGCAATCCCGCAGATGGCAGCTACTATTTGGAAACACTTACCCATCAACTGGCCACTAAAGGCCTAGAGCTATTTAAACAAATAGAGGCAGGAGGCGGATTTTTGGCTCAGCTGAAACAACAGCTCATCCAGAAAAAAATAAAGGAGAGCGCCAAGAAAGAGCAAGAGGGTTTCAACAATAAAGAAACCGTCCTTGTTGGGACCAACAAATACCCAGCGGCCGAGGACAAAATGAAAGACCAACTAGAACTATATCCTTTTGTTAAAACCAAGGCCAGAAAAACCCTGATTGAACCTATTATAGAAAAAAGACTTTCCGAGGTACTGGAGCAAAAGCGTTTGGAACAGGAGTAATTATTGGCTATTTTCCCAAAGGGCCAATCACCCCAAGGTGCTACTGAAAAACCTCGCGCTATACTTTTAAAAAGAAATGAAATAAATGGCTAGAAAAAATCTTCAACATATTCAGCTGGATACCGATGGGGATTCCCACGATCCAAAAAACGAGCGGGATCCATTTATAACAGCCGAGGGAATTCCACTAAAGGAAAAATATTCCCCAACGGACGTAGAAGGGCTAACACATTTAAACTTTGCTGCCGGAATCCCCCCCTATCTTCGGGGCCCCTATAGCACCATGTATGTTAAACGCCCGTGGACCATCAGACAATATGCCGGATTTTCTACAGCCGAAGAGAGTAACGCTTTTTACCAGCGAAATTTAAAGGCGGGACAAAAAGGGCTTTCTGTAGCTTTTGACCTCCCCACCCATAGAGGATACGACAGTGACCACGAACGCGTGGTAGGCGATGTGGGAAAAGCCGGAGTGGCTATAGACACCGTAGAGGACATGAAGATATTATTTAAGGACATCCCCCTAAACAAAATGTCCGTTTCCATGACCATGAACGGGGCAGTTCTCCCCATTATGGCATTTTATATCGTTGCTGCCGAGGAACAAGGCGTCTCCCTAGAACAATTAAAGGGCACCATCCAAAATGATATCCTAAAGGAGTTTATGGTCCGCAACACCTATATCTACCCCCCTACTCCCTCCATGCAAATCGTTGCCGATATCTTTGAGTTTACCAGCAAGCACATGCCACTATTTAATAGCATTAGCATCTCGGGCTACCATATGCACGAAGCTGGGGCTACGGCCGATCTGGAGCTTGCCTATACCCTTGCCGATGGGTTAGAATATATAAGAACAGGACTAAAGGCAGGCTTGGAAATAGATACCTTTGCTCCTAGGCTCTCCTTCTTTTGGGGAATTGGCATGAATCATTTTATGGAAATTGCAAAAATGAGGGCAGCGCGTATGTTATGGGCTAAACTGGTAAAACAGTTTCATCCTAAAAACAATAAGTCCTTGGCCCTACGCACCCATAGCCAGACCAGTGGGTGGAGCCTTACCGAACAAGACCCTTTTAACAATGTTGCCCGGACCACCATAGAAGCTTCCGCAGCCGTATTTGGCGGTACTCAAAGCCTGCATACCAATGCCTTGGACGAGGCCATTGCGCTCCCCACCGATTTTTCGGCCCGGATTGCCCGTAACACCCAACTATTTCTACAAGAAGAGACAGGCATCACCAAAACCGTAGACCCCTGGGCAGGAAGCTATTATGTAGAAACCCTAACCCAGGAAATTGCACACAAGGCCTGGAAATTAATCCAGGAAATTGAGGAGTTGGGTGGGATGACCAAAGCCATAGAAGCAGGTATCCCCAAACTTAGAATAGAGGAGGCGGCAGCAAACAAGCAAGCCCGCATAGACAGCGGCAGGGATATTATTGTGGGCGTAAACAAATACCAAGCAGGGGAAGATGTAGATAGCTTTCAGATATTGGAAGTGGATAATGCAGAAGTACGCAGACAACAGCTAGAGCGGTTACAACAAGTAAAGACTAATAGGAATGCCAGTGAAGTACAGCACGCCTTAGACCAACTTACCGCTGCAGCGGAAGAAAAGATGAAGGATACCACTTCCATAAATAGCAGCAATACTGCGGAAGGTGATAATAATTTATTAGCTTTATCCGTAAAGGCGGCTAGGGCAAGAGCCACCTTGGGCGAAATAAGCACCGCCCTAGAAAAAGCCTTTGGAAGGCATAGAGCAGAAATAAAATCGTTTACTGGGGTGTACTCAAAGGAAATAAAAGACGACAATAGCTTTGAAAAAGCGAAGGAAATGGCCAATACGTTTGCCACTCAGGAGGGACGTAGACCTAGGATAATGATCGCTAAAATGGGTCAAGATGGTCATGACCGGGGAGCCAAGGTAGTGGCTACCGGCTATGCAGATATTGGGTTCGATGTGGATATTGGCCCCCTTTTCCAAACCCCGGCAGAAGCCGCAAAACAGGCAGTAGAAAACGACGTTCATATTTTAGGGATATCCTCCTTGGCAGGCGGACATAAAACCCTGGTTCCCCAAGTGTTAGAGGCTTTAAAAAAATACGGCAGGCAAGATATTATGGTCATCGTAGGGGGAGTGGTCCCTAAGCAGGATTATGATTTTTTATACGAAGCCGGAGCGGTGGCTATTTTTGGCCCAGGGAAAAAAATTAGCAATACCGCCATCCAAGTTTTGGAGATTCTGCTAGACTAACGAGGAGCACACACCCCTAAAAATAAGGGATTATCGCAGATTCTATCCCTTGTGAATGCGAAGTAAAGTCGCTATTTTTCGCCTGTTAACAAAATACATTTTATAACAACGTAAATAATCGTATTTTTACCCACTAACTTACTATGATAATGGGCAAAATAATTGCTATTGCAAATCAAAAAGGCGGCGTAGGTAAAACTACCACTTCGGTAAACTTAGCAGCTGCCTTAGGAGTTTTGGAAAAAAAAGTCTTATTAATTGATGCCGATCCTCAGGCCAACGCAACCTCCGGTTTAGGAGTGGATGTGGAAACTGTGGAAATGGGAACCTATCAATTGTTAGAACATTCCAAAACTGCTAGGGAAACTATTGTGCAGACCACCTCTCCCAATGTGGATCTTATTCCATCGCATATCGACTTGGTTGCCATTGAAATAGAATTGGTAGACAAGGATGATAGGGAGTATATGATGAAAAATGCAACCCAAAAGCTAAAAGACGAATACGATTATATTCTTATAGACTGTGCACCTTCCTTGGGACTCTTAACCTTAAATGCCCTTACAGCGGCAGATTCTGTTATGATCCCTATACAGTGCGAATACTTTGCATTGGAAGGATTGGGGAAATTATTGAATACCATTAAAAGTGTTCAGAAGATTCACAATCCCGATTTGGATATAGAAGGAATGGTACTTACCATGTACGATTCTAGGTTACGCCTTTCTAACCAGGTTGTGGAGGAAGTGAAAAAACACTTCTCAGAAATGGTTTTCGACACCATTATCCAAAGGAATGTGCGATTGAGCGAGGCACCAAGTTATGGCGAAAGCATTATAAAATATGATGCCAGTAGTACAGGAGCAGCCAATTATTTAAATTTGGCCAATGAAGTAGTAGTGAAAAACAAGGAGAAAGTATAATGGCGAAAGCGACAAGAAAACAAGCGTTGGGCCGCGGACTATCGGCCTTATTAAAAGACCCCGAAAACGATATTCAGTCGGCTTCCGATAAGAATGCCGATAAGGTGGTAGGAAATATTGTAGAATTAGATCTGAATACCATAGAGGTTAACCCTTTTCAACCCCGTTCTAATTTTAATGATGAGGCTCTTCACGAGCTGGCCTCTTCCATCAGGGAATTAGGGGTGATACAACCTATTACCGTAAGGAAGTTAGATTTTAACCAGTACCAATTGGTTTCTGGTGAGCGTCGTTTTAGGGCTTCCAAATTAGTGGGCTTAGAAACCATCCCTGCATATATCCGTATTGCCAATGACCAAGAGTCCTTGGAAATGGCGTTGGTAGAAAATATACAGCGACAGGATCTAGACCCCATAGAAATAGCCCTTTCCTATCAAAGATTGATAGATGAAATACAATTAACCCAGGAAAAAATGAGTGAACGGGTAGGCAAAAAAAGGTCTACCATCACCAACTACCTGCGTTTATTGCGTTTAGATCCTATAATCCAAACAGGGATAAGGGACGGCTTCGTAAGTATGGGCCACGGGAGGGCCTTGGTAAACATTGAGGAAAAGGAAGATCAAATTGCCCTCTATGAAAAAATCGTTGGCGAAAACCTATCGGTAAGAAATACGGAAAAGGCCGTAAAGGAATATCAGGAAAGAAAAGCTGCCGCAAACCAAGATCCCGCTAAAGAAGATAAAAAGAAAACCAAAACCAGTCCAGAGTTTATCTCCAAGAACTTGCGAAAGTTCTCCGACTACCTGGATGTAAAAGTAGATATTAAGGCCACTGAAAAAGGAAAAGGAAAGATTACCATTCCTTTTCACTCCCAGGAAGAATTCAATCGATTAAAAAAATTGATCACGGGTGAATAAGTGCTTTCTATTGCTGGTAGTCTGCTTTCTGGTCACCGCCCTAGGCCTTGCCCAAGACAAGGACATCCAGGAACAACAACCAGATTCTGTACAGCAGACCCTAAAGGAACAAGGCGTTAGGGTAATAGATACCCTAAAAATCAAAAAAAAGGGTATCAATCCCTTGGCACCTAGTAAAGCTGCCTTTTATTCCGCCGTATTTCCCGGACTGGGTCAAATCTATAACAAGCGGTATTGGAAGGTCCCCATAGTCTATGCAGCCATAGGAACAGGGGTATACGCCTACACCTATAACGACGACCTGTACAACCGGTTCAGAACCGCCTTTAAACGCAGACAGGCCGGATTTACCGACGATGAGTTCTACGACCTAGGAACCCCTAATCCACCAGGTTCTCCTCCAGACTTTTCTAACCAGGCCTTGGAAAATGCCCAGGAAAGATACCAGCGCGATAGAGATCTTTGGCTCTTGGTCACTATTGGAATGTATGTCCTAAATATTGTGGACGCCAATGTAGACGCCCACCTAAAACAATTTAACGTGGACGATGATCTAAGTTTGGATTTTAAACCTTTCTTGGATACAGACGCCCTCACCGCCAATCCGGTTTACGGAATGGCCTTAACTATTAAATTTTAAAAAATGAACATTGCCCTGTTCGGATATGGTAAAATGGGAAAAATGATTGAACAAATCGCCCTAAAAAGAAACCATAACATTGTAGCTAAAATAGACGTGGATACCACGGAGATAAACTATTCAGAAATAGATGTAGCCATAGATTTTAGTATGCCCGATGCTGCTTTTGGCAACATAAAAAAATGCATGGAAAACAATATTCCATTGATCTGCGGTACCACTGGTTGGTTAGAAAATTATGAGAATGCCGTGCAGCTCTGTAAAGAAAAGGACGGTGCCTTTATCTACGCCTCCAATTTCAGCTTAGGAGTTAACCTCTTTTTTGAACTAAACTCTTATTTGGCCAAAATGATGAGCAACCTAAAGCAGTATCAGGTTAGCATGGAAGAAATTCATCATACCCAAAAACTAGATGCCCCTAGTGGCACGGCTATTACCTTGGCAGAAGGGGTCATCCAAGAGACCGATTATACTGCTTGGAAATTGGATACTGCCAAAGCCAACGAAATTCCCATTACTGCCAAACGGATTGCCGATACTCCCGGCACCCATACCGTGGCCTACCAAAGTGAAGTAGACAGCATAGAAATTAAACACACCGCCCATAATAGGGAGGGATTTGCCCTGGGAGCGGTGGTAGCTGCAGAATGGATTCTAGATAAGAAGGGAGTGTTCTCCATGAAAGACGTGTTAAACCTTCGTTAAGGAACGTAACAATCCCCCATTAAAACATACTTAAAGATTGATTGTTAACAAGAAGCAGCAATCCTAAATCAACAATACGGATATGAACGGAACACAGTGGATTATTTTTATTTTGATCATTCAAATAGTGCATTTCCTCGGAACTTGGAAATTGTACGTTAAGGCAGGTAGAAAAGCATGGGAAGCAGCTATCCCAGTTTATAACGCCATAGTTTTAATGAAAATAATTAATAGGCCCAAGTGGTGGGTTATTCTGTTGTTTATACCCATCATTAACCTATTGATGTTCCCTGTGGTTTGGGTAGAGACCCTTAGGAGTTTTGGTAAAAATAGCCTTTTAGACACCTGGTTGGCTATTCTCACCTTGGGGCTCTATATCTATTATGTAAATTATTTCACGGAGGTTACCTATGTAGAAAATAGAGACCTTCACCCAAAAACCGCCTTAGGAGAGTGGGTAAGCTCCATCGTATTTGCCGTTGTGGCCGCTACTTTGGTACACACTTATGTAATACAACCCTATGTGATCCCTACCAGTTCTTTGGAAAAAACCCTTTTGGTGGGCGATTTCCTATTTGTAAGCAAGTTCCATTACGGAGCTAGGGTTCCTATGACGACCGTTGCGGCACCCATGGTACACGATACCCTGCCTATTCTAAAATCCAGATCCTATGTGGCCGATGTAGATCCTGCTACCTATAAAACCTCGATATGGAACAAACTACAGCTTCCCTATATGAGACTACCTGGATTTAAGGAGATTAAAAGGAATGAAATTGTAGTGTTTAGCTGGCCTGCAGATACGGTTTATCAATTTTTTAAACAACAGGAAGGGGTTCGCAAGCCTATCGATAAAAAATCTAATTACGTAAAACGTGCTGTAGGTATACCAGGGGATTCCTTATCTATAGTTGACGGATATGTACATATCAACGGTAAAAAAACCGTACTGCCCTACAGGGCTAAGCCAATGTTCACCCACACGGTTACTGTAGAGAACGGTTTTTCTAATGCCGCCATTGACCTCTTGGGAAGACAAAATTTCTCAGGAAATGTGGTCCGCATCCCTAACAGTTCTTTAGAGTTGGAAAATCTAGACCAAGTAATCTCTGCAATGCATATGGAGAAAATAAAGTCCGACTCAGCCTATACCTACTACTCCGGGAATGTAGACAATGCAAGGGTTCGCGACTACTTAAAGTCGGAAGACGTAAGCACTATGGCTCTTTTTAACTTAACAGAGGAAGAAGCCAAGAATTTCACTGGAAAAAATGGTATAGTATCCATTCAGAAACTTGCGTTTACCACCAAAAAGACCTCTCTTTTCCCCCAAGATCCAGCGCATCCAGCAACCTTAGACAATATGCCAGCGATCTATATCCCTGAAAAAGGCAAGACGGTAGAACTTAACCTAGAAGTACTCCCCATTTATGAGAAAATAATAAAGGAGTACGAGGATAACACCCTAAAAGTAAATGGCAATCAAATACTGATTAATGGACAAGTAGCCAACTCCTATACTTTTAAACAGGATTATTATTGGATGATGGGAGACAATAGGCACCGTTCCGAAGACAGTAGAACTTGGGGCTACGTTCCTGAAGACCATATAGTAGGTACGCCCGTTTTTATATGGATGAGCATCGATGGCATTAACGATGGCATGAAGAATTGGAAAATTCGTTGGGACAGAGTGTTTACTACGGTCCACGGAGACGGGGAACCTACCTCCTACTTTAAGTACTTCTTAATAGCACTTGCGGGGTGGTTTGTTTGGGATTACTTTAGAAAGCGAAAAAAGAAGGTGAAAAAATAAACATCAACATCACAAGACCTTAGGCTTTAAGCGGTAGTTACCTTTAAAGCCTTGGGCCTCCCCCTTCAACACATTAGTACATTGATACACTAGTAAATTGCTACATTAGTTCATTGTTACATTAGTTCATTGCTACATTAGTTCATTGCTACATTGGTATATTTACACATTGGTATATTTACACATTGATAAATTAGTACATTAAATAAGCAAACAATGCAAGTGCTTCTTCATCCTGGATATTTTTTAAACATCGCCAACTTTGCGGCTCTTGTCCAAAATGATATTTGCTGGGAAGTAAATGATAATTACCAGAAGCAAACCTATCGCAACCGATGCTATATCGCTACGGACATAGGAAAACACATGCTTACCATCCCTATTAAACATGTGGGGAACAACCGAAATAAGCAACGATATTCCGAAGTAGCTATTGACAATACCTATTTTTGGCAACGTCAACATTGGCGCACCCTACAAACAGCGTATCGCACCTCGCCCTTCTTCGAGTTTTATGAAGATGATATTGCCCCTCTTTATAACGACACCTTTGACTCTCTGATGGAATTTAACCTTAAATCCATAGCGACCATTTGTGATTGTTTACAGATTCCCATGCCTACGGATAAAACTAGTAGCTACCAGGCAGCCGCTACCGATATAACGGACGCGCGACATTTCATCAATTCAAAAACGGAAATCCCTTTTCAACAAGCTCCCTATGTGCAGGTATTTAATGATAGAAACCCCTTTATACCCAACCTAAGTATTTTAGACCTCCTATTTAACGAAGGAACCAACACCCTTCCCTATCTCAAAAGTTTAAAACTGAACCTTCCCCATGCTTAGATGGTTTCTTCATTATGGCATTCATTTTTTAGTTCCCATCCTTATCGGACTTCTATTTTATAAGGAATACCGATGGAAGGCAATTTTAATACTGTTAGCCGGAATTGTGATAGACTTGGATCACTTCTGGGCAGACCCCTTATTTGACCCTAATCGGTGCAGCATTAATTTTCACCCCCTACACACCTACTGGGCCATTGCACTCTATGTACTGCTGTTAATTCCCAAAAAGACCAGAATATTCGGTTTAGCATTAGTAATTCATATCGTAGCAGATATTACAGATTGCCTCTTAATGTAGTTGAACATCTTGGGCTATTCATTAGACCTCGAAAAAAACACTCCTTTATAACTAGAACCTCATTTTAGAGGTAGGCTCCTAGGCCAATTCTTATAGTTTTTTGTCCTTCCCCCTTTAGAGAATAGAAAATTATCTCTATTTTGTATGCTTCATTTAATCTTAACTTATCAAACTCATAAATTACTATGGGAAATCATAAAATTACCCCCTCTTTTCCCTCCGGAAGAAGGGATTTCATCAAAAAATCTGGCATTGCCCTCATCGGGGGATCCTTAATATCGCCGGCAGTCACCTTTGGTGCCAATAGCTTCTATAAGGATTCCACCCTAAAAGTGGGCTTAATTGGCTGTGGTGGCCGTGGTACCGGTGCCGCTGCCCAAGCTTTGCAAGCAGATCCAAACGTTATTCTCTATGCCATGGGCGATGTGTTTGAGGACCAATTAAATTTGGCACATCGGGAGTTGCAGAAGGCTATGGGTGACAAGGTAAAGGTTGCTCCAGAAAACAAATTCATAGGATTTGACGCCTACCAAAAAGTAATAGATTCGGGCGTGGATGTAGTGTTACTTACCACCCCACCAGCCTTTAGACCAGACCACCTAAATGCTGCGGTAGAAGCAGGGAAACACGTATTTTGCGAAAAACCCGTAGCCGTGGATGCACCCGGAATTCACAAAGTGTTGGCAGCTGCCAAAAAAGCTAAGGAAAAGGGGCTATCCCTAGTGTCTGGTTTCTGTTTTCGATACGACTATCCCAATAGGGAAATTTTTGGGCGTGTCTTAGACGGCCAGATTGGGGACATCAGAACGGTTACTACCTTTCGTCATGGAGGTGAGGCTTGGTATAAGGAACGTCAGCCAAATTGGACGGATATGACCTACGAAATGCGCAATTGGTATTACTACAATTGGTTATCGGGGGATATTGTGGTAGAACAAGCAGTGCATAGCCTTGATATGATGTCTTGGGTCATGGGAGATAAAATGCCCGTAAGCGCTACTGGAACTGGAGGCCGACAAGTACGTGTAGATAGTAAATACGGAAACATATACGATCATTTTGCGGTAGAGTTCGAATATGAAAACGGCGCCAAGGGTTACCACTTTACCAGGCAACAAAACAATACCTCCCATAGGAACAGCGTAGAGGTGCTAGGTACCGAAGGCTCGTCTATAACCCATATTGGACGCAGGTATGAAATTACCGGTAAAAACAGCTACACCTATGACGGGGAAAGGAATAATATGTTCCAGACCGAACACGATGAGCTTTTTGCCTCCATCCGAAAGGGTCAGCCCATGAACGATGGAGAATGGATGTCTAAGAGTACCATGTTGGCCATATGGGCACGTATGGTAGCCTATACCGGCCAAACGCTCACCTGGGAACAAGTCTTTAATTCCAAGGAAAACTTAGGTCCCAAAATAGACGAATACAATTGGGATTTAAAATGGCCTACTCCACCAGTAGCGATTCCTGGTAAAACTAAATTCATCTAAGCCTATATCAAATTATAACTAACCGCTGTTTACTCTTTTGGCGCATAGATCGTCAAAGGAGTAAACAGCTCCATAACACACCAATTTAATATGAAACCCTCCTTATTATTATGCCTCTTTGTGCTATGGGGCAGTAGCTTAAAAATAAAAGCGCAAGAAAAACCCCTATTCTTTGGCACCGAAACCAGTTTTGATCAATTGGTAGCTGGAGACAAGGACAATGCACAAGAAATAAAATGGATCAATGTAAACACGGAGCCAGACACCTGGCATAAGGAAGGCGATCTTCTGGTATGCAAAGGCCTACCAATAGGGGTTATGCGCTCCGAAAAGATGTACGAAAATTTCATTCTAACCGTAGAGTGGCGCCATATGGAAGCAGGGGGCAATTCTGGTATGTTTGTATGGAGCGACGCCATCCCCGGCGAGCATAACAGACTCCCAGGGGGTGTAGAAGTACAGATGTTAGAACTAGATTGGGTAAATCAGAATATACGCGACGGCGTAAAGCCACCAATTGCCTATGTACACGGAGAGTTGTTTGGCGTGGGTGGGGTTACTACCGTACCGGACAACCCCAGAGGAACCAGAAGTAAGTCTGTAGAAAATAGAGCCCTAGGGAAGGGAGAGTGGAACAGCTATCAAGTAATTTGTGTAGATGGCACTATTAAATTATCGGTCAATGGAAAGTTTGTAAACGGCATTAGTAAGTCGTCCATTAAAAAAGGATACCTCTGCCTAGAATCTGAAGGAGCCGAAATCCATTTTAGGAATTTAAGGGTGATAGAACTACCACCAGGGGTTACCGCTGCAGATCAAATAGTAGATGAGTTATAGACCACTTACCTAATAAGATACAAGGGGCCCAATTGGGTCCCTTTTTTATTCCCTTATTTTCTTCGTAGCACGAAGTATGGAAGTTCAACTATAGATAGATAATCCAGGCCAAAGAAAGAGCATGGTAATGGCCTACCACTTCTTCCCCTATTGATCACCAATCCTATCAAAAGAAGCCATAATGGGGAAGTGATCGGATAGCTTTACATTAAAATTCTTGTGGGTCTTAACCTTAAATGCCTTATCCACTAAAATAAAATCTATCCGCACTGGATAGTATTTAAAATTAAAGGTTCTACCATATCCTTTCCCCTGCTCCATAAAAGTATCTTGCATATCCCCTTTAATCACATGGTACACGTTAGAGAATTGGGTATTGTTAAAGTCGCCACAAACAATCTTCTTATAAGGTGTGGCCTCACGATGCTCATTAAAGATGGCCACTTGTTCTTGTTGCTTGGCAAAAGATCCGCTCATACGTCTAAAGAGCTTCGACTTTGGCTCCTTGGTAATTTCTTCTACTGTAGGCACCACCTTATGCGATTCCAAATGCATATTATAGACACGAACCGTATCATTTTTCATCAATACATCTACATAGATCGCATTGTTGCTACTCTCTGGAAAATGCAAAGACCCCTTGTTTATTATTGGGAGTTTGGAATAGATTCCGAGCACCACTTTTTTGTGTCCGTATTCAAAATCGATAAATCGGTGTTTGTACTGAGCAAAATCGGCACTCTCTTTTTTAGTATAATCAAATTCCTGAAAACAAACTATATCGGGATCTGCCTCTTTCACCAAGCTTACAATCTGATCACTAATAGTCTCATCCTTAATCATCTCAGAGCGATTAAATCCGCGAGTATTAAAACTCATGACACTTACCTCTCCCTTATCTATGGGCTGTTCCGAAGACTTAAATTTAAAGAAGGTACCCAAAACCAAGTACCCAATGAGCAAGACTACGGCAGACATCATCAGCTTGCGACTGCCACGCAATAGCCAATAACAAAAGAAAAGCACGTTACAGAGAACCAAGAGTGGTACTAGTAGTGAAAGAATAGACATAAAAGGAACCAGCGTAACCGGGACCCATGGCGCAAAGCAGGCCAATAGCAGTAAAAGGGAAAAACACCCGTTGAGAAGGAAAATGAACCTGTTAATGAGTTTTCGCACCTTCTTAATCTTCCTTACCTGCCTTAAACAAAAAATCCTTTTCTGCCTTGGAAAGGCTTTCGTAACCAGATTTGCTTATCTTATCCAAAATGGCATCAATCTTTTTTTGATGGCTTTTTTTATCGTAGTTCCCCCGGGCAGCACTAGCTGTAGTCTTCTTTCTATAAACCGTTTTCATGGAAGCCTTTTTTTCCCTGCCCTTAAACATATTGGCAAAGCTATCTACTAGTTTTGAGAACCAACTACCAATGTCATTTCCTTTGGGGAGCTGGGTTGCATAATAATAACCAAGAGCTGCTCCCCCAATATGCGCTAGATGTCCGCCAATGTTATTCCCAACGGATATCTGTATTAAATCTAACAACACCACCAAGACCCCAATATGCCAAAGCTTTACATTAAAGAAAATAACACGCACCTCCTGATTAGGCAGATAGGTACAGACAAAGATAAGCACTGCCGTAACCCCTGCAGAGGCACCAATAAGGGCCGTATTCTGTCCTATCAGAGCTGGAAAGATATTATAGCTCAATAAGAAAATCATCCCCCCGAAGATTACCCCCAGAAAGTAAACATTAATAAATTTTCTATTATCAAATAAATTTAGAAAAATCCTTCCGGCAAAGTACAACATAATCATATTCCAAAAAATATGTCCAAATCCGGAATGAAAAAAGGAATAGGTAATAAGGGACCAAGGCTGGGTTAGGAACTCAAAAAACTCTTTGGGTAATTGAAACCATTGTTCTACTCCGGTGTCATTGGTAGCACCAAAAAGTAACGCATTGATGATTCCTCCAATAATAAAAATTGCAACATTAAATACTATTAGCTTCTCAGCAATACTCAGTCGATTGTAATAATATGAAATGTTTTGGTTTCGCATTATAGATCCCATCTATTTTGATTAAACTGATTTTTTTTCCAATACCACATCATTATAAACCCAAACAAGGCGCCTCCAACGTGGGCAAAATGAGCAATTCCATTTCCAAAAATGGAATATCCCGTAACTCCAGAGAACAGATCTAGCCCAATAAGCACCGGAATAAAGTACTTTGCTTTTACCGGTACCGGTATAAACATTAAGAACAGCTCGCTATTAGGATAAGACATCCCAAAGGCCACCAACACCCCATAAATAGCTCCAGAGGCCCCTACTGCCGGAGTATTGTAGGCACTTAAAAAGTTGTTTATAGTATCCGTAGAGGCTATGTTATACCAGCTGGGACTGTATTTTCCACTACTGATGATTTCCATTATCTGTTCCCTGGGAATACCAGAACTCACCAAGGCCTCCATCCCCTGATTAAAATAGTAATAATTTACCCCAGTATGGATTAAGGCAGCCCCAATACCTGCAGAAAAATAGAAAAACAGGAATTTATTCTTGCCCCACATTCTTTCCAATGGCGAACCAAAGGCCCAAAGTGCATACATATTAAATAATATATGCATCAACCCCCCATGCATAAACATATGGGACAATACCTGCCAAAATTCAAAATTTCCATTTTTTGTAAACCATAGCGAAAACCACTGGTACATTTGGTCCCCGTATAAATATGTAGCTACAAAAAACAGCCCATTTACAATAATCAAGTGCTTTACAGCGCCCGTAATTCTACCCATCTACAAAAATTTTTTATCAATATCGTCTTCCGTAATGGTGACGTATATAGATTTATTAAAAGGACTTAGTCTAGATTCCTTGCAGGCAAATAAGTCGTTCACCAGTGCCAATTGCGAATCCCTGTCTAGCACCTCCCCCGTTTTAACGGCCAAAGATTTTGCCAGAGTCTTGGACAGCACATCGGTTTGCGAAAACCCGTCTACCTCAAAATCTTGTTGATAATCCGATATCAACTGGTCTAAGATCATCTCCACTTCGCTCTCTGGGACCGATAAGGGAACCCCGGTAATCTTTATTTCCTCTTCCCCAATAGCCTCAAAATCGAATCCCAAGGAAATTAAATTTTCCTGTATCTCCATAATGATATCTCGATCCGATTTGGAGAAAGTTAAAGATAAGGGAAATAATAATTGTTGACTCACCGCTTCTTTAACGGTAATATTCTTTAAAAAGTTCTCATATAGCACCCGCTGATGGGCCCTACTTTGATCTATGACCACCATCCCAGATTTTATAGTGGTCACTATGTACTTACGCCTTAGTTGAAAAGTAGTGGTTACCGCATCTAGGCCAACCTTTTGGTCGTCAAAAATAGAACCGGTTATAGTTTCAGATTCAAAGCTAACACTACTAAAATCGGTGCTACCCACTCCTTCAGATTCCATCCCCGAGTAAAGGGACTCCCATCCTTTGGTGGCAGGTTTCTGAAAACTGGACCGGCCAGAGCTAGTTGCCACTTCATCCTTAAAGGGATTAAAGCCAGCATCCACTACTACACGCGGTTGTTCTACGGATTTGTTTTTATAATCATAGGGAGTCTCCAAATTTTGATCCCGATCAAAATCTAGGGTGGGGATAACATTAAATTGCCCCAAACTGTGTTTTACCGTAGACCTTAATATGGCATACAAGGTATGCTCATCATCAAACTTCACCTCCGTTTTGGTAGGGTGAATGTTGATATCAATGGAGCCAGGATCTACCGTTAAGTACAGAAAGTACCCTGGATGACTCTCCTTTTTTATGAGTCCGTCAAATGCCGCTACGATAGCGTGATGCAAATAGGGACTTTTTATATATCTATTATTAACAAAAAAAAACTGCTCTCCTCTACTCTTTTTTGCAAATTCGGGCTTACAGATAAAACCGTTGATAGTAACTACCTGTGTCTCCTCATGTACAGGGACCAACTTTTCATTGGTCTTCCCCCCAAAAACATTAACGATCCGCTGACGGTCGTTGGATTTTGGCAAGTTAAAGATTTCACTCCCGTTATTATAAAAGTGAAAGCCTATAGACGGATGCGCCAAGGCCACTCGGTGAAACTCATCTATGATATGCCGCAACTCTACCTGGGTAGATTTAAGGAAATTACGCCTAGCCGGAATATTGAAGAATAAATTCTTCACCATCATAGAGGTTCCCTTAGGGGCCACGGCCACTTCTTGAGAAACAACCTTGCTTCCTTCTATTTTAATATGCGTAGCTACCTCATCCTGTTCTGTCCTAGACTGCATTTCCACATGGGCGATAGCCGCTATGGAGGCTAGGGCCTCTCCCCTAAACCCATTGGTGCTAAGGTTAAACAGGTCTTCTGCCTTGGTAATCTTAGAAGTAGCATGCCGCTCAAAACTGAGTCGGGCATCGGTGGGACTCATTCCCACCCCATCATCAATAACTTGGATTAGGGTCTTGCCCCCATCCTTAATAATTAATTTAACGGTAGTTGCCCCTGCATCAATAGCATTCTCCATTAATTCCTTAACAACGGAAGCGGGGCGTTGCACCACCTCCCCTGCAGCAATCTGGTTAGCTACATGATCTGGTAAAAGTTGTATGATATCTGGCATTATTGCGAAATAAAAATAGATAGATCGAAATCTATGATGTAAAGGAACACCAGGACAAGTATCGCTATGATAATCGCCATCCGAATGTTCTGATTCCGATTGCTAGAACTTTTCAAGTCCTCAATGGCTCTGGAGAATTTACCCTTTAGGCCAGAACGACCATCCAAAGAAGGCCTAAACTTGTCAAACTTATGCTCAATCTTAAAGGGGTTCCCCTCTCCCTTATCGTTATAATAACGCGGGGTATAATTGAACTTTTTATTCTTACGTAATCTTGAAAATTTTCCCATATCCTTAGATTCCCAAAGTTACTCAAAATAGAAAAATTTGACGTACAAGTCTTGCTAAAATATGTTAACATTTCTAGGCAAGGACAGCTTTGTACGTTTGGCTGCCTTCTAATTAAAAAAAAGGAGGTATGGGAGGTACTAATTCCCCAAACTAGCCATCTTAATGGCGGCTATGGCGGCTTCTGTACCTTTATTGCCATGCTTGCCTCCACTACGGGCAATGGCTTGATCCATATTATTGTCGGTCAGCACACAAAAAATTACAGGGGTCTCCGTTCTCACGTTCAGATCCATAATTCCCTGAGCTGCGGCCCCACAAACAAAATCGAAGTGCATGGTCTCACCTTTAATAACGCTACCTATTACAATTACAGCGTCTACCTTTTTGGTGTTGATCATTTTTTTTGCCCCAAAGGCAAGTTCAAAACTACCAGGTACGTTCCAGCGAACAATATGCCCTTCCTTAGCCCCGCAATCCAATAAGGTTGCTAAAGCCCCTTCATAGAGTGCCTCCGTAATATTTGCATTCCATTCAGAAACAACAATCCCAAACCGCAAATTTGCTGCGTTTGGGACCGTTGTTTTATCATACTCCGATAAATTCTGCTTCTTAATAGCCATCTTAAATACTTTTAGCTTTTCCAATAAAGGCATCTATTGTCCTAGCCTCTTCAGAAGCTGGGAATTCGTCCTTTATTCTCTGGAAATATTTAAGCGCCTTCTTTTTATTATCCAATTCAAGCGCTGTTACTCCTGCCTTGTATAAAAACTTGGGAGTTGTATATTCATTAGTACTATGGGAAACTGCTTTCTCGTAATAATCCAACGCTTCCTTGGGTTGGTTCAATTGTAAAAAAGCATCACCGATACCTCCTTTAGCAACAGCTCCCAAAATTAAATCCTTAGAGGAGAAACCTTCTAGGTATTTTATAGCCTCGTCATATTTCTGCATGTTCAAATAGGCCATTCCGGCGGAATACTTTGCCAAGTTAGCGGCAGGCGTTCCGTTGTACTCTTCAATAATATCTAAAAATCCGTATTTACCCTCGGCACCATTCAATGCCAAAGTGAACAAAGAATCTTTTTCTGAAGAAGCATATAGGGCTTCGTCAAAGTATTGTTGCGGATACAACATCTCATTGGCAGCACTAGCAGCCCTTGGCTTTTCCACGAACTGAAAATATGCCATATATCCCAAAACAGATACGGCGATAATACCTATCACCCCTAATATATAATTTTGGTTCCTAGATACCCATTCCTCGGATTTGGAAGCACCTTCATCTAAGGAGCTAAACACCTCTGCAGTGGTACTCTCCTGCTTATCCAATAGATTTTCTTCTTCTTTATTTTTCGGTTTATAACCTCTTTTCTTGTAAGTTGCCATTATAGAATTTGATTAGTCGCGCAAAAATATAGATTTTATCCAAATCCCGCCCCCTATTTGTGGTTAATTTTAGATAATTTGCGGTTTGCTTGACTATTGGAAAATAAAAATTTTACTTCGCAGCATGTTTCTAAAGAAATTATCGCTTATTAATTATAAAAACTTCGAGTCACAAAGCTTTGAATTCGATTCAAAGATCAATTGTTTTGTAGGCGATAACGGGGTGGGAAAAACCAATGTTCTAGACGCCATCTATCACCTTTCCTTTGGTAAGAGTTATTTTAACCCCATTGCTACTCAGAATATAAGGCACGATTCCGATTTTTTTGTACTGGAAGGAGACTTCCATAAAAATGACCGGGATGAAAAAATCCTTTGTAGCTTTAAAAAGGGGATGAAAAAAGTGATTAAGCGCAACGCCAAGCCCTATGAAAAGTTCTCGGATCATATAGGATTTCTACCCTTGGTAATTATCTCTCCGGCAGATCGGGATCTAATAATTGAGGGAAGCGAGACCAGACGTAAATTTATGGACGGAGTCATCTCCCAATCCGATAAAGTTTATCTCCAGAATTTAATTGCCTACAACAAAGTGCTGGCACAAAGGAATTCGCTTTTAAAGTACTTCGCCTTTAATCACACTTTTGACGCCGACACCTTGGGAATATACAACTCCCAATTACACCAATACGGTCAAGAGATATTCAAAAAAAGACTGGCCTTTATTGAATCGTTCATCCCAATATTCCAAGAACAATACCTTGCCATTTCGGGAGGTAGGGAACCCGTAAATTTAACATACCAAAGCAAGTTACTGGAAAATAATCTACTAACTTTATTGGAGGAAAATCTGGAAAAGGACAAGGCCTTGCAGTATACCAGCACAGGGATCCACAGGGACGACCTACTATTTGCCATAGATGGTCATCCCATTAAAAAATTTGGAAGCCAAGGACAACAAAAGTCTTTTTTGATTGCCCTAAAATTGGCGCAGTTTCAATTCATTAAAAAACAGGCAGGCACAACGCCCTTACTTTTGTTGGATGATATTTTTGACAAATTGGATGAAACAAGGGTAGCCCATATTATCCGCTTGGTAGACGAGGATAATTTTGGACAAATTTTCCTTAGTGACACCCATTCCGAGAGAACTGAAAATGCCGTTAAACACACAAATCAATCGTATAAAATATTTAAGTTGTAAATAAATGAGAACAAGCTACCTTTTTTTAATTTCCCTACTCTTTATTTCCTGTAAACAAGAAGTGAGCTGGGACCAAATTCATCATTTAAACGGATACTGGGAAATAGATAAAGTAAGCTTTCCAGACGGCACTGAAAAATCATACGCGATAAACACCACCATAGACTATATAGAGGTTGCAGGCAAAGAAGGTTTCCGAAAAAAGGTTCAACCCACCCTCAAAGGCACCTTTGACACCTCCGACGACGCAGAGTCCTTTACCCTATTGGAAAGAAATGGAGGTATTAGCATGCACTATAAAAATGAATTGAGCGAATGGGAGGAAAAGATCAGCAATTTGGAGCAAGACCGGTTTAGCACCACCAATCAGGAGCAGGTCACCTACCATTATAAACGTTTCACCCCCATTAATCTGGAATAACCATGGCAAAAAGAAAAAGCAACAACCTAAACATGGGCGAAGCCCTACAAGAATTTATAAAAGCCAACAAACTCCAAAAAGGGATGGATCGGGTAAATGCCCGGGAGGCATGGAAAAAAATGATGGGCAACGGGGTAAACAACTACACCACCGCCATAGAATTGCGAAACGACACCCTTTTTGTATCCCTATCCTCCTCCGTGCTTCGGGAAGAGCTGAGCCATGGAAAATCTAAGATTGTAAAAATGCTAAACGAAGAATTGGGCCGGGAAATAGTTTCAAAGATCGTACTACGCTAGTACCCCAGCAATAAGAAATAAAAAAGGGCAACTCTGTGTTGCCCTTTTTCTATGCTACTAAAATCTTATTTACTAAAATACTTCCCTTCCTGCAAAATGAAAAGCTCCCTCAATAGCAGCATTCTCATCGCTATCCGAGCCGTGAACCGCATTTTCGCCAATGGAAGTAGCATACAATTTACGGATAGTACCTTCTGCAGCTTCAGCAGGATTGGTAGCACCGATCAAGGCACGAAAATCCTCAACGGCATTATCTTTTTCTAAAATAGCGGCTACAATAGGGCCTCTACTCATAAATTCTACCAATTCGCCATAAAATGGACGTTCTTTGTGCACTGCATAAAACTCCTCCGCGTCCCTTGTGCTCAATTGAGTATATTTCATGGCAACAATCTTGAATCCGGCAGAAGTTATTTTGTCCAAAATTCCACCAATATGTCCGTTTTCAACGGCATCTGGCTTTATCATGGTAAATGTTCTGTTTGCAATCATCTCTTTAAATTTTGGGCAAAAATACATTTTATTCTTCAACTTACAACAACAAAAAATGGGTCCACCCGCAAACACACAGCCACTTACCCCTTATAAAGCGCACCCTTTTTTAACCATTACAAAGCCTAAAACACCCCATATATACCCTCAGAAAAAGCCATAACTACTATTGAAAAACCATGCCTTTTACTCCTAAATCCGTACTAATTTTAGATTCATAATTACAAATCGGGATATTAGTATATATTTACAAATTGTATCTTTGCGCACATGAATTTAGAAATAATAAAAGCAATCGATGCGCTACTTCAAGCTCCACAGCGTATCGTAATAGTCCCTCACAAAAATCCAGATGGGGATGCTGTGGGTTCCACTTTGGCCTTATGCCACTATTTAAACAATTTAGGGCAACAAGCCACCGTAATTGCTCCCAACGACTTTCCAAATTTCCTAAAATGGTTACCCAAGAGCGAGGAAATTGTAATCTTTGAGAAAGACGCCTCCACCGCAAAGGAATTAATTGCCAATGCCACCGTTATTTTCACCTTAGACTTTAATCATTTGGGTAGAATTGGACAGCTACAACCTCATTTAGAAGCCGCTACCGCTACCTTTGTGATGATAGACCACCACCAAGAGCCGGCCGACTATGCGCATATAATGTATTCGGATGTTAGCATGAGTTCTACCTGTGAAATGGTGTTCAATGTACTGGAAGGACTTAATGGATTGGACCGCATAACCCCAGAAATCGCAATCTGCCTATATACAGGCATCATGACAGATACCGGATCCTTTAAATATGCCTCTACCTCTAGTAGAACACATACGGTAGCAGCTAAATTGATTGAAAAAGGAGCCAACAATTCCCTTGCCCACCATAAGGTATATGACACCAATTCTCCCAGCAGACTACACCTTTTGGGATGTGCACTTAAAAATATGGTGATCTTGGAGGAATACAGTACTGCTTATATCACCCTATCCCAGGAAGAATTGGACGCCAACAACTTTAAAAAAGGGGATACCGAGGGATTTGTAAACTACGGACTTACGTTAGACGGGATTGTCTTTGCGGTTATCTTTATTGAAAATAAGGAGGAAGGAATTATCAAGATCTCTTTGCGTTCTGAAGGGGATTTTTCCGTAAACGAATTTGCAAGAGCCCATTTTAATGGAGGAGGCCATAACAATGCCTCGGGTGGCCGCAGTGAGATGAGCCTAGAAGAAACCACCGCATATTTTACTTCCCTGCTACCTGCATATAAAGACCAATTAAATAAATGAGAAAAATTTATTACCTGTTCTTACTTGTCCTAATGGCCCAATGCGGGGTACCAGAGGCCCGAAAACCCGTTAAGGTTAAATCGGGAAGCATCCTAAAGGCCTCCGTAGAACGCAACAAGGC